>JBPYEE010000492.1:0-16078 GCA_051985095.1 Vicinamibacterales bacterium
GTCCGGCGAGGCGCCGCTCGCACAGTTCACGGTCGACCAGGAGATCCCCGAGCCGCCGGAGGAGGAATCGGCCGAGACGGACACCGAGCTGGTCGACGTCGACCTGTCCGAGCTGCTGGACGACGAACCGCCCCCGGTCGAGGCGGCGCCCGACGAGAGCGAGCCACCGGTGTATGAGTTGTCGCCGGCGACGCTGGATGCGGAGACGGAGAAGACCGTCGCGCCGGCGGCTGATGCGCTACCCGAAGATTTCGCCGAGTGGCAGGAAGTCGTCGACGCGCTGAAACGCGAAAGCGAGCGCGCGCGACTCCCCCGCCGCAGGCCAACGCCCAAACCACCCGCCGCCGAGACATCCTCGCGCGTCGCCGCCAAACCCGCGCGGCCGGCTGACCCGGCGCCGGCCCCAAAGCGCACCAGGCGGGTGCAGGATGAGTGGGGCATGTTCGATCCGCAGGAAGCCGGCATGGCTGCCTTGTTTGCCAAGCTCGAACAGCTCGCCGGGGACGATGATCCACCACGGCGGAAGTAGATGACGATTCGCGCGCGCTCGCTGCGCGAAGTGGCGCTCGGTGGCGTAGCCGGCCTCCTGACGATTCTCATCTCGTCGACGATCTCGGACGCGGACCTCTGGGGTCACCTGCGGTTCGGGGCGGACCTGCTCCGTACGGGGCACCTGACCGCGCACGATCCGTACTCCTTCACGTCCGACATCGTCTGGATCAATCACGAATGGCTGTCGGAGATCATCCTCGCGGCCGTCTATGGCCCGTTCGGCGCGGCCGGGCTCAATCTGTTGAAGTTCGCGGTGATCGGCGGCGTCGCCGCGCTGAGCTGGCGCCTGGCGCGGCGGACGGGCGCCCTGCCGTTCTCCGCATGCGTGTTCACCGCGCTCGTCGTCGTCTCGACCTACACGCGGACGCAAGCCCTGCGGCCGCAACTCTTCTCCGTGCTGCTCTTCGCGCTCCTGATGCAGGTGATGGATCGGGTCGAGCGCGGCGGTCGCATGCCGTGGATTGGGGTCGCCGCGCTCTTCTGCTGCTGGGCGAACGTCCACGGCGGCTGGATCGTCGGGTTTGGCGCGTTGGCAATCTGGTCGGCATTTGATCCGCGCCGACTGAAGCTCGTGCCCGTCGCCGCTGCGGCAACGCTGATCAATCCGTACGGCTTCGGGTTGTGGAGGTTTCTGTACGACACCGTCGGACTTGCCCGACCCGAGATCTCCGATTGGAGACCCCTCTTCTCGCTCCCGGGCGCGATCATCGGCCTCGAGCTCGCCCTGCCGACGCTTGCCGTGGTCTCGGTCATCAGAACGCGTCGGGTGCCACCCCTGGCAAGGCTGGCCATCATCGCCATCCTGGCATTTGCGACCTATCGCGTCGGCCGGACCGACGCCTTCATGCAGATCGCGATCGCCTGGGGCTGCGCGCCCGCGATCCTCGCCTGGTCCAGCGGGGTCGCAGGTCGTACGGTTCCGCGGGGACGCATGACGACGCCGCGTCTCCTCAACGGGTATGTCACCGCCGCGATGATCGTGGGCGCGGCGGGGTTCGCCACCTTCCGGATTGGTCGCATTCCCATCGAAGGCGACTGGAAGCCCGACGTCGCCCCGATTGCGTTTCTGCAGCAACGTGCGCCGCACAGCAACGTGCTGACGTGGTTCGACTGGGGTGAGTACGCAATCTGGCATCTGGCCGACTCCGGCGTGCGTGTCTCGATGGACGGCCGGCGCGAGACGGTGTACAGCGCGCGGGTGATCAGCGACCACTTTGCGTTCTACGCCAACGCGACGCCCGACGCGTGGAAGTATCCCGATACGATTGGCGCCGATCACATCTGGCTGCCGCGGCGGTTGCCGATCGTGCCGGTGCTCGAGAGCCACGGGTGGCGCCCGCTCTTCACGACGGACCAGTCGGTTGTCCTCTCGCGGTCGACCGGCACGCCGTTTGTCCCGCCACTCGTCGCGGCGTCTGTATTCCCCTGAACCACCGGGCTGCGTCTCGCATGCCCGCTGCTGTCAGGGAATCCCCTTCCTCGACTGCACACTCTTTCCCGCGGGATGTGCAAGACCGTTCTCATCGTGAACTCTGGCGGCCGTCGCATCGACGCATGTGACGACCGGTGGAGCGTCTGGAGCATCACCGCTTCCAGAATTCGAACCTCGGCTCGACGCATTTGCGCACCTCGATCGATCGCGTCTACGACACGTTGCGCCGGAGGGCGCCACAACTGTAACTGGGCGCTGACGAAAATCGACTTCGACCCACCGCGTCTGTAATTCAGGCGGCATAGGACAGGATGGCGCACCGACCGCAACCCGAGAGCGGCGAACAGGTTATCGCCCAATCTTTACATCGCGGCACGCGGCACGAATCTCGCCTCACTCGACCCGCGAGGGTTGTCGTATGGATTCTGCGCTCGCAATGGGGATGCCCGGAGGCGCGGCCACGGTCTTTCACGACGGACTGGGCGATCGTCGTCGTGTCGCGGACACGACCGGCACCGACCTCGTCGAGCGCCTCTATCTGCACAGTGAGCTGACGAGCGTCCCGTCCTTTGAGTTCGCGCTCCGCGAGCGCGCGAGCCGTCTCGCGACGTTCCGGCATCCGTGCTTCGCCGCGGTCCGCGGCATCGATCGCCTGAACGATGCCAACTCGACGCTGACCGTCGTGTCCGAAATGGTCCGCGGCGTCCGGTTGGCGGCGCTCCTGGCCAAGACCTCGCGGCCGACGATTGACATCAACGCGGCGGTCCATCTCATTCGGCAGCTCGTCTCCGCCGTCGCCGTCCTGCACGAAACGGCGCCCGACGTCGCGCACGGCGCGATTGCCCCGGAACGGATCGTCATCACGCCGAATGCCCGCGTCATCGTCGTCGAGCATGTGCTCGGCGCGGCGTTGGAACAGCTGCGCTACTCGCGCGATCGGTACTGGGCGGATCTGCGCGTCGCGGTCCCGGCGTCCTCGACGGTCCAGCGCCTGGATCAACGCACCGACGTCGTGCAGGTGGGTGTCGTGTCGGTTGCGCTCATTCTGGGACGGCTGCTCGAGAGCAACGAGTACCCGACCTTGATCGCCGACGTGCTCGCATCCGCGCAGGCGCTCGCCGTCGGCGGAGCGCGCGAGCCGTTGCCGGCCGGGCTGCGGACGTGGCTGGCCCGCACGCTGCAGCTCGACCCGCGCCGCAATTTTCACACAGCCGTCGAAGCGCGCGACGAACTCGAGCGCGTCCTGTCGGATGACGAAGACGACGTGTCCGACGTCCTGGCCGCCGAGCCGCACGCCGACCCGGCTGACATGAAGCCGGGAATCGAGAGCCACGCCAAGGGCGCGGCGATGCCACCCGCCGCCGCGACACCGCCGCCGGCCCTGATGCCGACGCCACCGCCAACGCCCGGCGTCACGTCGGCGCCGCCGTCCTCGGCCACTACACCCGCACCCCCCGTGCCAGCGGCCAAGCCGCCCGTGTATCCGCCCGCTGCGGAAGGGGCGTGGCCCGGCGCGCCCACCGAGGTGGGCCCGGCGCTTCCGCGCTCGTTCGCCCCGATGGAGCCGCTCGAACCCGAGCTGGACTTTTCGGCATCGGTCTACGACTCGGGGCCCAAACGGCCCTGGGGTCGCATCGCCGCAATCGCCGCGGTCGCGGCCGTCGTCCTCGGGACCGGCGGATTCGCCGCCCGGCGGTTCGTGTTCGCGCGCCGGCCGGTCGCCGCGAGCGGGAGCATCAGCGTGACCTCCGTCCCGGCGGGTGCGCAGGTCCTGGTCGATGGGCAGCTGCGAGGCCTCGCGCCGGTGACGCTGTCGGTGGCGCCGGGGTCGCACACGCTCGAACTGCGCGGCACCGGCGAGCCGCGGAAGATTCCGATCACGGTTGCGGCCGGTGAGCAGCTGTCGCAGTACGTCGAGCTTGCCAAATCGGTCGCGTCGGTTGGTCAACTGCAGGTGCAGAGCGAGCCGACGGGCGCACTGGTGACCGTGGACGGTCTCGCCCGGGGAAAGGCGCCCCTGGTGGTGGACGCGCTCGCCCCGGGCGAGCACGCGGTCGTGCTCGCCAGCGATCTCGCAACCGTCAAGCACACGGTGACCATCGAGGCGGGTCAGACGGCGTCGCTCGTGGTACCGCTCGGCGCCGCCGAAGGCGCACCGGTCTCTGGATGGATCGGCGTGACCGCGCCGGTCGAACTGCAGGTGTACGAGGGCAAGCGGCTGCTCGGCACGTCGCAGTCGGATCGAATCATGGTGTCGGCGGGCCGGCACGATATCGAGCTCGTGAACGACACCCTGGGGTACCGGGTCGTCCGAGCGGTGCAGGTCGCGCCCGGCCGGCTCGCCTCGATTTCGCCGAACTGGCCGACCGGAACGATCGCGCTCAACGCCTCCCCCTGGGCGGAGGTGTGGGTCGACGACAAGCGGATCGGTGAAACGCCCATTGGCAACCTGTCGCTGCCGATCGGGCCGCATGAAATCGTGTTCCGCCATCCGGATCTCGGTGAACAGCGCATGGCGGTCACGGTGTCGCTCAAGTCACCGGCGCGGGTCAGCGCCGACATGAGGAAAAAGCCATGAACCGACGCACCGCTGTGATGCTCGCGGCGTGGTGCTTCGCGCTCGGCACGCCGCTCGACACCCTCGCGCAAGACTCGCTGGCTGCCGCACGGGACCTGTATGCCTCTGCCGCGTATGAGGACGCATTGAGCGTCCTCGACCGGTTGCCGCCGCCCCGGTCGGTGGAGGACGCGCGCGCCATCTCGGAGTACCGGGCGTTCTGCCTGCTCGCCCTGGGACGCACGACGGACGCCGAGCATGCGATTGCCGCGCTGGTCGCGGAACAGCCGATGTTCGAACCCGCGGCGGCCGACATGTCGCCGCGGCTCCGCGCGACGTTTTCGGAGGTGCGCCGGCGCACGCTCCCGGTCATCATCCAGCAGCGCTACGCCGATGCGAAAGCGGCGTATGACCGCAAGGAGTTCGCTGCCGCCTCGCAGGGATTTCAACAGGTGCTCACGATGCTGAGCGAGCCGTCGCTGGCGCCGGTCGTCGGCCAGCCACCGCTGTCCGATATCCGCACCCTGGCCACCGGATTCAAGGACCTGGCGGTGGCCGCTACCCCACCGCCGCCGCTGCCGGCCGTCGCGACGCCAAAAGCTCCTGATCCGGAGCCGGTTCGCCCGCCTGCACCGTCCGCCCCGGCCTCGAAGCCGGTGGCGGCTGCCCCTCGCGTGTACGCGTCGACGGATACCGGCGTCGTGCCGCCGGCGACGATTCGCCAGGAGCTGCCCGCCTTCCCGGGTCAAGTCATGATCCCGAAGCAAGGCGTCATCGAGATCCTCATCGACGAGACCGGATCGGTCGAATCCGCCGCGATGCGGGTCTCGGTGAGCACGGCCTACGATGCCCTCGCGCTCGCGGCCGCCAAGTCGTGGCGCTACCGGCCGGCGTTGGTCAACGGCCTGCCGGTCAAATACCGGAAAGCCGTCCAGATCACGATCAAGCCGACGGCACGGTTGTAGCGCGGGCCGACGGCGTCACCGCGACGCGTCAGACTTTGTGGTGGAACACGAGCGCGGCGATCGCGCCGCCGATCAGTTCGAGCAGCACAATCGACGTAATCACCACGAAGGTCCAATCCCGCGCGATGGCGTACTCCACGATCGACAGCATGACGCGAGCGGCGGGGGTGGCAATCAGCACCAGGATGCCCGCCTCGAGCAGGCGAGGCGAGCCGTGCGGGTCGAGGAGTCCCATCGCCAGTCCGACGGCGATGCAGACGGTGCTGGTCGCGACACCGAGGCGCAGCACCCGTCCGATCTGGAGCTCGAGCTGCGGATCGGCCGATTTCATCGCATCCCCTTGACGAGCATCAGCGTCGAGACGACGCCGAGGATCGTCGCAAGCAGGATTTTCAGCGTCCGGACGGGCAGGTTCGGGGACACACGCAGGCCGCCCCAGGATCCGAGCTGCACCCCGAGGATCGCCGCGGCCGCGGGGACGGGCAGCAGCTGACCGGTTCCGAAATAGATGATCGCGCCGCCCGTCGCCGTGACCCCGATCATGAAGGCGCTCGTCGCGGCCGCGGCGCGCAGCGGCATGCCGCAACCGGCATTGAGCACCGGCACTTTCATGACGCCGCCACCGATCCCGAGCAGCGATGAGACGTTGCCGGCCACGAATGACACGCCGACCGCCAGCGGCAGCCGTTTGATGCGGTAGACGACCGGCGCACCGCTCTCCGGATCGAAGAATCGTCCGCCGAGCACGCCGGGATGGACAGCGGGATCGAGAATCACGTTGCGGCGGTTCGAGCGCGCCAGCGTGATCACCGCGATGGCGGCGGTCACCGCCGCGAACAGGCGCTGGAGCGCGGCCTGACTCACGAATTGCGCCGTGATGCCGCCGAGCACGCTGCCCGCCGCCGTCGCAACTTCGAGCACCATCCCGAGCCGGAAATTCATCAAATGCTGGCCGGCTTTGCCGGCCGTGACGGTGCTCGACGTCGCAATCACGGTGGCCAGGCTGATCGCGGCCGCGATGCTGATCGGGAATCCGAGTCCGAGATTGAGCAGCGGGACGAGAAAGATGCCGCCGCCCAGACCCAACAGGGCGCCCAGGCTGCCGGCGGCGGCACCCGCGACGAAGATGATGAGCACAAGCGTCGGCGTAACGACCGGCACTTCAGGGTTCAGGCTTCAGACGTCGCACGTCATACAGCAGACGTCACACGCTGAATCTCCTCGTCTGCGCGAGGTAGCGGGCAGCCTTCTCACGCGCCGCGCGCTCGGCGTCGGCCCTGGTCGCGCCGTCGGCGCGCGCTACGCGTGCGCCGGGATCGAGGTTCGCGATTGTGCAGTGGTAGACATCACCGAGCTTGTAGGTTTCGATCGTCACGCCCCAGCCGCCGATCGCGTCCTGATATCGGGAGTAGTCTTCTGGTTTCATTGGTCGACGGCTGTCACCTCTCCACCGGCGCGCCGACCAGGTTGCCCCACTCGGTCCATGATCCATCGTAGTTCTTCACATTCTGGAACCCCAGGAGGTACTTCAGCGCAAACCACGTGAGGCTCGATCGCTCGCCGATCCGGCAGTACGCAATCACCGGCCCGTCGCCGAGGACGCCCTGCGCGGCGTAGAGCGCCTTCAGATCGTCGAAACTCTTGAACGTCCCGTCGTCGTTACAGTTTTTGCCCCACGGAATGTTCTTCGCCCCTGGAATGTGGCCACCGCGCTGGCAGGTTTCCGGCAATCCCGGAGGCGCGAGAATCTCCCCGGTAAACTCCTGCGGGCTGCGAACGTCGACGAGCGCGGCGCTTTTGGCTTTCATCGCCTGTTGCACCTCCGGCAGCAGCGCGCGCAACGCAGCCTCGGGCGATTTCGCCCTGTAGGTCGCCGCGGGAAGCGACGGCCGGTCGGTCGTCAGGTCGCGCCCTTCGGCCAGCCATTTCTTGCGGCCGCCATCCATGATCCGCACATCCTCGTGCCCGTAGATCTTCAACTGCCAGAACGCCCAGCAGGCGAACCAGTTATTGTTGTCGCCGTACAGCACGACGGTTGTCTTGTTGTCGATGCCGCTCTTGCCCAGCAGCGCTTCGAGCCTGCTGGCCGGCACGATGTCGCGAACGACCGTGTCACAGAGCTCGGTCGTCCAGTTCCAGCCGGCGTCCCCGGGCACATGGCCCTGATCGTAGGCGGTCGTATCGACGTCGACTTCGACGACGCGGACCCCGGCGTCGGTGGCGTGGTGAGCAACCCAATCGGTCGTTACGAGAACGCTCGGCAGTGTGGCTGGCATCTTCATTCCTCCGCAGAAACCGCGATCATATCCCGTTACCGGGGACTCGCGGCGACGCCGACGCTGGCGACGGTATCGCCCTTCTTGATCGAGGGGAGCGCGCGCACGAACATCACGGTGCCCGCGTCGGGCGCGACGACGTCCTCGAGCGGCCGGTTCAGGTAGTCGGTAATCGACCCGAGCTTTGCGCCCTTCGCCACTTGCGCGTCGCGATCCACGGCCGGCCAGAACATTCCGTCGCGAGTGGCCGTGACCGTGACGGTCTCGACCCACACCGGACGGCCGACCGGCCGTGCGCCGCCGCCGGTCGTCATCTTCAGGTGGGTCATCACGCCGAGGACTCCATCGACGAGCACGGTGACGTCATGGGCGTCGACCGGCCCGGAACGGCCGGCCTCGGCCGCGAACGACGGCTTGCCACGGACCGAGGCCGTATTCTCCAGGTAGCGCGAGGCATTCGGATCTTTCGGGCGATCGGCCGCGATGATGATGTGATCGAGACCGAACGCGAGGACCATTGCGCGCGACAGCTCATCCTGCTGTTTGTTGCCGGTAACGGTCCAGTAGCTGTACGGCCGCAGGTTCTCGTCCAGATCGCCGCCGTGCAGGTCGATCAAATGGTCGCACCGGTCGACCACTTCCCGGGTGACCACGTACGCGGCCCGATCGGTCTGCGTCCCGGTGGCGCTGCCGGGATAGAACCGGTTCATGCTCTTGTTGTCGGTCGGATTGACGTGCGGCGTGATCTTCTCGAACGAATTGACATTGACGATGGGCACGAGGACCAGCGTGCCGGCGACGTCTCTGGGGTTCACGCGTGCGATGAGCTGTTCGACCGCGAGAATCGACGCGTACTCGCTGCCGTGCGCACCCGCGACCACCGCCAGCACGGGGCCGGGGCGCGCGCCGTGCACCACTGCAACCGGAATCGCGTAGCCGGCGTCTGAACCAGCTGGCACCGCGATCGTGCCGTAGGCTTTCTGGCCCCGATTTGCCGTTGCGGTCCCGACTTTGAACGTTGGATGCGCATCCTGCGCGGCGAGGGCGATGCCGCACATCGAGACGACTGCGACGCCGCAGGCAATGTTCTTCATAGGCAAACTCTAATATAGTTGGCGGTTTGGACACCTACACGCACTACATCAACGGCGAGTTCGTCGCGCCGGCGGGAACGGCCCTCCTGGATGTGATCGACCCCTCGACGTCGGCGGTCATCGCGCGCGCGTCACATGGAACCGCCGCCGACGTCGACCGGGCCGTGGCCGCCGCCCGCGCGGCCTTCGACGCCGGGCCCTGGAAGGACACCTCGGCCCAGGACCGCGGGCGAATCCTGTTCAAACTGGCCCAAATTGTCCGCGATCGGTCCCGGCACCTGGCCGAGCTCGAGACCCGCAACACCGGCAAGCCGATCGTCGAAGCCGAGTTCGACATTGCCGACGTCGCCACCTGTTTCGAGTACTACGGCGGTCTGGCGACGAAAATTCACGGCGATGTCATCCCGGTCCCCGACAATGCCATGACGCTGGCGCTTCGGGAACCGATCGGCGTCGCCGGGCTGATCGTCCCGTGGAATTACCCGCTGCTGATGGCCGCCTGGAAGATCGCGCCGGCGATCTGCGCCGGCTGCACGATGGTGTTGAAGCCGGCGGAGCAGACGCCGCTGTCGGTGCTCGCGCTGGCGTCGAGCTTCGTCGAGGCGGATCTGATGCCGGGCGTGGTCAATATCGTCGCGGGCGCCGGCGACACCGGGGCGGCGCTGGTGGCGCACCCCCACGTCGACAAGATCGCGTTTACCGGCAGCGTCGAGGTCGGCAAGACGGTCATGCGGAGCGCGGCCGACACGCTGAAAAAGGTCTCTCTGGAGCTGGGGGGCAAGTCGCCGAACATCTTCTTCACCGATGCAGACTTCGACGTCGCCGTTGAAGGGGCGCTCTTCGGGGTGTTTTTCAATCAGGGCGAAGTCTGCTCGGCTGGCAGCCGCCTGCTCGTGCAGCGGCCGATTTACCAGCGGTTCGTCGACGCGATCGTCGAGAAAGCGCGGACGATCCGCCTCGGACCGCCGCTCGACCGCGCGACCCGGATGGGCGCCCTCGTGAGCCGGGAGCAATTCGACCGCGTGCGCTCGTTTCAGGAGATCGGCAAGCGGGAAGCGAAGGTGGCGATCGGCGGCGGTCCGGCGCGCGTGAGCGGCTGTGACGGCGGCTACTTCGTCGAGCCGACGATCTTCTACGACGTCGACAATCGCGCGCGAATCGCGCGCGAGGAAATCTTTGGGCCGGTGGCGTCCGTCATTCCGTTCGACACGGAGGAGGACGCACTGCGAATCGCCAACGATTCGTACTACGGGCTGGCAGCGGCGGTGTGGACGCGGGACATCTTCCGCGCGATGCGCGTCGTCAAACACCTGCGCGCGGGCGTTGTCTGGGTCAATCACATGCTGCCGACCTACGTGGAAGCGCCCTGGGGCGGCTACAAGCAGAGCGGGTTCGGCCGCGAGCTCGGCAAATGGGGGGTCGAGGAGTATCTGAACGTGAAACAGGTGTATATCAATCTGTCCGAACAGCCGATCGGCTGGTATTAAGGAACGGAGGAACCGATGACGTACTACGGAGCCAAGGATCTCGCCGCCGCGTTTCGCACCGTGCGAAAAAACACCATCCTGATTGCGGAGGAAATTCCGGAGAGCAAGTACGATTTCCGTCCGGCGCCCGACACGCGCACGATCGGCGGCACGCTGACGCATATCGCGCTGTCGACCGGTTTGCAGCATCACCTCCACGGCAACCGAATTGATGATTTGAAGACCGTGAACTTCCCCGAGCTCTTTCAAAACCTGATGGCCGAGGAATCGAAGACGCGAACCAAGGCGGAGGTCGTTGCGCTCCTGAAGTCGAAGGGCGACGAGTTCGCGGCGTTCCTGGAAGGCTTGCCGGATTCGTTCCTCGCCGAGCAGGTGGCGCTGGTGCCGGGGGCAGAACCGGCGACCAAGACGCGCTTCGAGATGCTGCTGTCGCCGAAGGAACATGAAATGCACCATCGCGGTCAATTGATGACGATGCAGCGGATGATCGGCCAGGTTCCGCACCTGACACGCCAAATGCAGGAGCGCATGGCGCAGATGGCCGCCCAGCCGGCGCAGCGGTGATTCGCCTCGCTGCGGCCGCCATCGGCGCAGCCGTCGCACTCGGTGTGTTCGCCTCCGCGGCGGACACACCGATCGAACACGCGTACATCTCGGTCAACGGCGTCCGGCTGCATTATGCGAAGGTCGGACGCGGTCCGCTGATGGTCTTTCTCCACGGGTTTCCGGAATTCTGGTACGAGTGGAAGGATCAGCTCGCCGAGTTCGGCCGCGATCACACCGCCGTCGCGCCCGACCTGCGCGGCTACAACCTCTCGTCCAAGCCGTCGGATGTCGCGGCGTACGCGGTGCCGCAGCTGGTCGAAGATGTCCGCCAGTTGATCACCGCGCTGTCGAAGGAGGTCGACTGCCCCGCAGCGGCGACCGCAACGGATCGAGCGGCCACCTGTCCGCGGGTCCTCGTCGCCCACGACTGGGGAGGCGCGGTCGCGTGGGTCGTGGCAGCGCTCCATCCGGACCTGATCGACAAGCTCGTGATCATCAACGCGCCCCATCCGACGATTTTCGGCCGCGAGTTGCGCGAGAACCGGGAACAGCAGCAGGCGAGTCAGTACATGCTGCTGTTCCGCGCGCCCGAGGCGGAAGCGACGCTGTCGGCGAACAACTACGCCGCCCTTGTGAACGCCGTCCTCGGCGAGGGGCTCAAGAACGGCACGGTGACGGACGCCGACAAGGCGGCATACCTCGCCGCGTGGTCGCAGCCAGGGGCGCTCACCGGCGGCTTGAACTATTACCGGGCGTCGGGCGTGGGCCCCCCGCGGCCCGGCGAGCCGCCGAGCGATCTGGTCACGGCGCCGCTCGTCGTCCGCGTGCCGACCCTCGTCATCTGGGGCGAGCGCGATACGGCGCTGCTCCCCGGAAACCTCGACGGTCTGGAGCGCGTCGTGCCGACGCTGACGATTCGTCGCCTGCCCGACGCCACGCACTGGGTGGTGCGCGAGAAGCCGGCTGACGTCAACCGCTTGATCCGGGAGTTTCTCGCGCGATGACGGCCGCCCGTTTCACGAATCGCACGCTCACCTTCCTGCGGACGCTCAAGCGCAACAACCGCCGCGACTGGTTCAACGCGCACAAGGACGAGTATGAGCTCCACGTCCGCCAGCCGATGATCGCGATCATCGAGCAGCTCGCAAACGACCTGCGCGACACGGCGCCGGAGGTCATCGCGGCCCCCAAGACGTCGCTGTACCGCATTTACCGCGACACGCGCTTCTCGCCGAACAAGGCGCCGTACAAGACGCATGCAGCCGCGGTCTTTCCGGCGCGAGGGCTCCCCAAACACGAAGGCGCCGGCCTGTACTTCCACATCTCGCCCGATGAGGTCTGGATCGGCGGTGGAATCTATGCGCCGCAAACTCCGCAGCTGGTTGCGCTGCGCGAGCACATCGCCGCCAATATCAACCGGCTGCGCACGATTGTCGAGTCGCCGTCGTTTCGTCGGCGCGTCGGCCGGCTCGGCGGCGAGCGGCTCCAGCGCGTCCCGCGCGGGTATCCTCCCGACCATCCGGGCGCGGAGTATTTGAAACTGCGGCAGTTCATCGCGGGGCGGGAATGGCCCGGGAGCTTCACCACGAGCCCGAAGTTCTACGCCACGGTGCTGGCGACGTTTCGGGAGGTCCTGCCGCTCACGCGCTTCCTGAACGAGCCGTTGCTGGCATCGCCGCGGGCCCAGCCACTCGCCGCGGCAGCGCGGTGACCCCCGCGGACGCGCGTCAACCGGTGCAGACCGCTCTGCCGCGCCGGTTCTACGCGGATCCCGATTACTACCGCGCCGAACTGGAACGCCTGTTTTTCGGCCGGTGGATCGCAGTCGGCCGCGCCGACCAGATCCCGCAGGCGGGCGACTACTTCACGCGATCGCTCGCCGATGACAGTCTCATCGTCACCCGCGACGGGTCGGGCGCGATTCAGGCGCTCTTCAACGTCTGCCGCCACCGCGGGACGCGGCTCTGCGATCGGGCCGAGGGGCATTTCGTTGATCGAATCCAGTGTCCCTACCATGCCTGGACGTACGATTTGTCCGGCCGCCTGCTCGCCGCGCCGCACATGCCGGCGGCATTCTGCCCGGACGACTATCCCCTGCGCCGTGCGGCGAGTTTCACCTGGGGCGGCCATATCCTCGCGTTTCCGGGGTCGGCGCCGCCCGCCCCGCCGCGCCTGCCCGAGTTTTCCCGGTACCACATGGAGGACCTGCGGCTCGGCCGGCGGGTTGTCTACGACGTGCGCGCGAACTGGAAGCTCGTCGTCCTCAACTTCAACGAGTGCCTGCACTGCCCGACCCTGCACCCGGCGCTCAACCGGTTGCACCATTACCTCGGCGCCGAGAACGTCCCGCCGACGCCCTTCTATTGCGGCGGGGCGATGGGTTTCAAGCCGGGCGTCGAGACGATGAGCGTCGACGGCAAACGCCGGCGCCCCTTCTTGCCTGGCCTGGACGACGCCGCGCGTCAGCAGGTCGCCTACTACACCATTTACCCGAACCTGCTGCTCAGCCTCCATCCTGACTACATGATGACGCACACGCTCTGGCCGCGGGCGCACGACCGGACGGAAATCATCTGCGAGTGGCACTTTCATCGGGATGAGATCGCCCACGAAGGGTTCATCATCGCGGACGCCGTGGAGTTCTGGGATCAGACCAACCGCGAGGACTGGTGGATTGCGGAACAGTCACAGCTTGGCATCCAGTCGCGGGCCTACGAACCAGGCCCGTACTCTGATCGCGAAGCGCTCCTCTGGTCGTTTGATCAGCTGGTCCGCGCGAGCCAACCCGGCTAGATGTCAGCCTCGCGGGGCGTGACCTGACTCATGCCGCCGCCGTCTTGCGCGGCGGGTTGAAGAACGGCGTCTTCACCACCGTCGCCGGCACCCGATGCCGCACGGCGTCCACGGTGACCTCGAACTCGAGAGGGGTGCCCTCCACGTGGTGTGGCGTCGCCACCGTGGCGAGCGCGATGAGCTTCTTCAGCACCGGCGACCACGTCGTCGTCGTCGCCCGCCCCACCTGGCGGCCGTGACGATAGACCGGTACGGGCGTCCGCGAGGCGGTCGTCGCCACCTGCGGCGCCAGCCCCACGTCCTCGTACAGGCGCTCGATCGCCGGCCAGTCGATGTCGAGCCCCACGATCTTTCTGGCTGATCCCCGGCGCTTTTCGTCGGCGAGCGCAACGCGACCGACAAAGGGGCCTTTGTCCGGCTGCACGAGCCGGTCGAGCCCCATTTCGAACGGCGAGTATTTCTGCGACTCGATCAGCGCTTTCTTGCTGCTGTGGAAGTCGACGTCGATCAGCAGCAAGCCGGCCTCGACGCGCGCAACGTCGAGCGCGAGCATGCCGGCGGCATGAATGTCGAACGCCCGGCCGCCGCGCATCAGCGCGTCCCACACCACCACGGCGCGGTCCCACGGCATCCAGATTTCATAGCCGAGATCGCCGGTATAGCCGGTCCGCGAAATCTCGACCGGAACGCCGGCGATCGAGCCGCGCGTCATCCGGAAGTACTTCAACGAACGCACATCGGCGTCCGCGATCGCCTGCAGCAGTCGGCCTGAGGTCGGCCCCTGGAGCGCCAGCGCCGCGACCCGATCCGAGATGTCCTCGATCGTCACGTCGAGCGCGATCGCGTTCTGGGTGAACCACCGCAGGCTGGGATCGGCGGCCGTCCATCGAACGGCCTCCTCCGCGACGCGGGTCACCGTCCCGTCGTCGATCACCTTGCCGTGCTCGTCGCACCAGGGGGTGTAGTACACCTGGCCGACGGCGAGCCGGTGCGCGTCGCGCGTGATGACGCGGTTGACCAGCTTCACCGCATCGCGACCGCTGATCAGATATTTGAAGAGCGGCGACACGTCGATCAACGCCGCGGCGTTTCGAATCGCGTTGTACTCGTGCTCATGCGTCGACTCGTACACGCTGACGGCGTAGTAGCCTGACCACTCACGGTAATTGAGGCTCTCGGCCAGCGCGAACGTGCGCTCATGGACGGCAGTGCCGATGGGCATGACGGATTATAGTTACGAGTCTGTGCGCTACGACGCGATCGTGATCGGTGGCGGCCACAACGGTCTGACGGCCGCCGCGTATCTCGGCCGGGCGGGCAAGAAAGTCCTCGTTCTCGAACGGCGCCCGGTCGTCGGCGGCGCGGCAGTCACCGAAGAAGTCTTCCCTGGCTTCAAGGTGTCGGTGTGTTCGTATGTCGTGTCGCTGCTCCGGCCCGAGATCATCCGCGAGCTGGATCTCCCGCGGCATGGCCTCGAGATCCTGCCGCTCGACGGCACGTTCACGCCGATGCCGAACGGCGATTACCTGTGGCGCGTGAACGATCACGCGAAGACGCGCCGGGAGATCGGGCGCCATTCGAAGCTCGACGCCGAGGCGTACGACGAATACGGCAAGGCGATGGTCGACATGGCGCGGTTCGTCAAGCCGATTCTCGACGTGACGCCGCCCGATCCGCTGTCGCGCAATCCGCGCGACCTGTTGCAGTTCGTCGGACTCGGCCGGCGGTTCCGGCATCTGAGCGACGCCGATCGCTACAACCAGATCCAGTTGATGACCATGAGCGCCATCGACTTCCTGGATCAATGGTTTGAAACCGATGTGCTCAAGGCGACGATGGCGGCGTCCGGCATCATTGGGACCTTTCTCGGGGTGCGATCGCCCGGAACGGCCTATGTGCTGCTGCACCACTATATGGGCGAGATCGATGGCGCCTTCCGCTCGTGGGGCTTCGCGCGCGGCGGGACCGGCGCGATCTCGAATGCCATCGGATCAGCGGCCCGGCAGGCGGGGGTCGAGATTCGCACCGAGGCCGCCGTCGCGCGCATCGCCGTCACGAGCGGCCGCGCGACGGGTGTCGTCCTGCACAATGGTGACGAGTTGTCGGCCAATCTCGTCCTGTCGAGCGTCGATCCCAACCTCACGTTCCTGAAGTTTCTCGACGCGGGCGAGCTGCCGCCCGACTTCGTCGAGGAAGTGAAACGGTACAAGTTTCGAGGGTCGTCCGGGAAGGTGAACCTCGCCCTCGACGCGCTGCCGCAGTTCAGCTGTCTGCCGCATGAGGGACCGCATTTGCGTGGTGCGATTTCCATTTCGCCGAGCGTGGACTACATGGAGCGGGCGTACGACGAGGCCAAATACGGCGAGTTCTCCCGGC
>JBPYEE010000493.1:0-3328 GCA_051985095.1 Vicinamibacterales bacterium
AAAGACGCAATACGAACGAGCACGCGGCTCGCCGTTCGTAACCACAGATTCGCGGTGTATAGACCGACGGCCGATGTCTCGAAACTGGTGCCCTCTGCGCCCACCCGGTGGGGCGTAATGCCCAGTGCGAGCAACTCCCGCGACGCGTATGGTGCGAGCCCTGGGGCCGTCACCGCGAGCGCAGACCATCGGTCAGCTGCCATCGGGTCGACACGGTTGCCAGGTGGATCGCCGGCGTACGGTAGCGAAGCGCGCACCATCCCGTGAGTCGATGTATCCGAAGGACTGATGCCGCGCGTGCATGCATTTTCGCTTCTCGGCCCGATTCCTGCCGAAGCGGCCAATATGCCTCGGACCACGATCACTCGTGACCGTGCCCGTGCGCTCCTCTTGCAGCGATTCGGACACATCCACTTCAATCCAGGACAGTGGGAGTCGCTCCAGGCTGTTCTGCAGGGGCGCGACGTCGTTGTCGTCATGCCAACCGGCAGCGGCAAGTCGATCATTTACCAACTCGGCGCTCTCCTCTTGCCCGGGTTGACCGTGGTCGTCACGCCGCTGATCGCCCTCATGAAGGATCAGCATGACAAGCTGACGGCGCAGGGTGTCGATTCCGTCGCCATGCACTCGCACCTCACCAATCCAGAGGCGCGCGCCGCGCATCACCAGATCGGATCGGGACAAGGCGACATTCTGTACGTCAC
The DNA here is from genome assembly GCA_051985095.1 of Vicinamibacterales bacterium. Classification (GTDB taxonomy): domain Bacteria; phylum Acidobacteriota; class Vicinamibacteria; order Vicinamibacterales; family CAVVIG01; genus Gp6-AA45. Next base: position 705 of record JBPYEE010000493.1, read on the forward strand.
GCCTGAACGATTCAAGGATCGCGAGTTTTTCGAACAGCTCCTCACGCGTCACGTAAACCTCTTCGTCGTGGACGAGGCGCACTGCGTGAGCCACTGGGGCCACGATTTCCGGCCCGACTACCTCACACTCGGGTCCGTCGCCACACGGCTCGGGCGCCCGCCGGTGCTTGCGCTCACCGCGACCGCCACGAGCGAGGTACGACAGGACATCGCGCGGCAGCTCGGGATGCGAAATCCATTCGTGATCGTGACCGGCTTCGCGCGACCGAACCTTCGCTTTGAAATCCGGCGAACCGTCAACGTCGGCGAGAAGGATACGGCGCTCGACTCGATCCTGCGCACCAGTCCCGGATCCGGTGTCGTCTACGTGGCAACCGTCAAAGAGACCGAGCGGATTTACCAACGGTTGCACGATCGCACGTCCGTCGGGATGTATCACGGTAAAATGGCGGCCGTCGATCGGAAAATGATGCAAGAACGGTTCATGGCCGACGACGTCAAAGTCATGATCGCGACCAATGCGTTCGGGCTTGGCATCGACAAGAAAGACATTCGATTTGTCGTCCACTACCACTTTCCTGGATCGTTGGAGGCATACTATCAGGAGGCAGGTCGAGCCGGCCGCGATGGGAAGCCTGCGATCTGCACGATGCTGTACCGCGTGGAAGATCGCCGCATTCAATCGTACTTTCTCGGCGGGAAGTACCCCGAGGTGGAAGAAGCGGCACGTGTCGCGCTGGCGCTCGAGCGGCATCCGCCCAACACGCCAGTACCGATCGACGACATCGCCGATCAATCCGATGTGCCACGGCGGAAAGCACGGATCGTTTTTGCCCTGCTCAAGCGTCATGGACTCGTCCGCGAGCACCGCGGCGGGAGTTGGGAGCGCCTCACGGGAAATCTCACACAAGTCGATCTCCGCGATGATCTGATTGACTACGAGGAGCGCCGAGCGCGCGACCAGGACAAGCTCCGGGCCGTGATCAACTTCTGTCAGACAACGCAATGCCGCTCGCGCGTGATCCTCGAATACTTCGGCGAGCCCACCGATGCCGACTGGTGGTGTGGCAACTGCGACGCGTGTGACGCACACCGCGAATGGGAGATCCGCCAGCGCCCCGAGACCCGTGGGCACGACCGCTTGGTGCACGATCGAAAACGCGCGCGGGGTATCGAAGCGCATGGCCGCTAAAAAAGGGTCTGGGGTTTAGGGTCTGGGATCTGGGGAGCAACTCCCAGGCTGGTAGCCACGCGCTGACCAGCCGCTAGGTTAGTTCTCAAACCCCAAACCCCAGACCCTGCGGTAATGCTCGACTGGCAGTACTACCACAACACCGTTCGTGAGTGGCTGAGCGCCGTGGCGATCTTCGTGGTCGTCACGCTGACCCTCACGATCGCGCGCACCCTCATCGTGCGCCGCCTGCGGCACGGGGTCGGAGGCGCGCTGCACGACCGTGGCGCGGACCTGGTGGCCGCCGACTTCGTCCGCCGCACAAACGTGGTGTTCTTCCTCGCGTTGGGGGTTGCCGCTGGATCGCTGGATTTGACCCTGCCGCCGCGGGTCGATGCCTTCGTACGAGCATTTACCATCATCGCACTGCTGTTCCAGTTCGGACTGTGGTGCGACGGCCTGGTGAAGGTCCTCCTCACCCGCTACGTGACTCGCCAGTCGGCGACAAGCGATGGCGAGCGAGGTGTGGCAGCCAGTCCAACAACGGTCGCCGCACTCGGGATCTTCATGCGCGCCGTCATGTGGATCCTCCTGCTCCTCGTGGGCCTGGATAGCCTCGGGGTTCGCGTCACGACGCTGATTACCGGACTCGGCGTCACGGGTATCGCGCTCGCCCTGGCCGTCCAAAACATCCTCGGTGACCTGTTCGCCGCACTCTCTATCGTGGTCGACAAGCCGTTCGTCGATGGCGACGCGATCACGGTGGATAGCCTGAGCGGCACGGTCGAGCACATCGGGCTCAAGACGACACGAGTGCGCGCAACGAGCGGCGAGCAAATCGTGTTTTCCAATGCCGATCTCCTGAAGAGTCGAATCCGCAATTTTCGGCGACTGCAACAGCGTACGTCGACGATGACGGTCGCGCTCGAGCAAGCTGCGTCACCGGCCGCGCTGGCTCGTGTCCCGACGCTGTTTCGAGAGGCTGTGGAGTCCGTCCCTCGTGTCCGGTTCGAGCGCTCCCACATCACCGTGCCAACCGCTGGCGGCATCGGTGTTGAAACGGTGTTCACTGTACTGTCGCCCGACTACGGGACATTCATGGACGCGCAACAAGCGGTCACGCTGGGAATGCTGAAGCGCCTCGATGACCTCGGCGTCGCCCTCGCGAGCCCGAACGCTATGACTGTTGTGCTGCCCGACCGGCGTGATGGCGACGAACGCACGCCTATTTCACCTACGGCCACTTCGCGGCCATTGGACAGGAGATCGTGAGTCGCTCGAGGGTGGCGGCGGTTGTCGTTCCCGAAACCCGAAACCCGGAACCCAAAACCCGGCCGTTCCCGCTGACCGTCCGCCTCCGCCATTCGTCCAGATAGAACCACCATGCCCTCATCCCTTATCGCGCGCCTGCGTCAATTCAATGCCGATCGCGAGCCAGACAGACTCGCGATCA
>JBPYEE010000494.1:0-6995 GCA_051985095.1 Vicinamibacterales bacterium
TCTAGAAGGGCGACCACCGAGGTGGGTACACGTGAAGCAGACCAACGTTGGCATTTACATCTTCGATGACGTCGAGGTGCTTGATTTTGCGGGCCCGTTCGAAGTGTTCTCCCGCACTCGCCTCGTCGCCGGTATCGAATCGAGGCGGTCAACCGACAGTGCACCGTTCAACGTCTTCACCGTTGCCCGGTCGGATGGACCGATCACCGCGACCGGCGGGCTACGCGTCACTCCGCACTTTACGTGGGAGTCCGCACCTCCGATCGACGTGCTCGTCATTCCGGGCGGTTTCGGGACTCGGCCTCTACTGGCGGATACCCCAACGCTCGACTGGATTCGCTCGGCGCACAGCCAGGCCACGCTCGCCGCTAGCGTCTGCTCGGGCGCGCTTCTCATGGCCAAGGCCGGGCTTCTTCGCGGATGTCGCGCCACCACGCACTTCGGCGCGTATGACCTGCTCGCATCACTCGATCCCACAATCACCGTCGAGCGCGGCGCGCGCGTCGTCCACGATCGCATCGTCACCTCGGCCGGCGTCTCGGCAGGGATCGACATGGCGTTCGACATCGTCGCGCGACAATGCGGGAAGGACGTTGCCCGCGAGACGGCGCATTACATCGAATACCACTGGTTTGAGGGCGTGGACACTATAGCCCGTTCGCCTGCCGCAACATTTCAAGAATCGCGTTGACGACCAAATCGGGCTGGTCGAGCATGACCTTGTGAGAGCTTCCGACGGCAAGGACGTGCTTGCGGTGCGGATTGTTGGCGGTGAAGCGCTGATGGGCCTCTTGCCAGATACGCGCGCTCTCCGGGTTGTTCATCCCTTTCTCTGCCACGATGTCGATGATTGGCAACGTCTCGGGCACACTGACGGCATCGAGCCGCTTGGCGGTGGAAGGCATGGCTTCGGCCCACGGGATGGCCACCTTGGCAAGCGCGGGCGCTTGCTCGCGAACTTGCGCGTATTGGGATCGCATCGTCGCCAGGTTCTTGTCCACCTCGGATTTTGGCAAGGCACCCGGAACAAGGGCCTCGAGGAGGACCAGCCCTTTGATGTGATTATCCTCGGACGCTGCGACCAGGCTAATGGCGCCGCCATAGGAGTGTCCGACCATCACGATCGGCCCATCGACACTACAGCGCTTCAATGCGGACATCAGTATGGCGACGTCATTGTCGAGACTATAAGGTGCAGTCGTGTCGATGGTGCTCTTCCCCAGGCCAGCGCGGTCGTACACGAAGGTCCGAGCGCCCGCCGCACGAATTCTCGGCGTGACCTTTGACCAAACGCTCGACTCATTTCCGAACCCGGCCTCGAACACGACCGTGACGGGACCAGTGCCTTCCTTGTCGACCCAGATCCGATTGCCACCGATTCTCAAAACCGAGTCGGCGCACGACTGAAGCAAGAGCAGCGGTTGGCGGGGTTGAGTGAACAAGGGTTGCGCGAAGACGAAACCGATCAGGCCAGCGACTACATGAGACCGCATAAAGAGCAACGTCCTCCGGTCGGACAGCGTGGTAGCTCTGTGAGTACTGCTCGTTGAGCTGTCTGACACTGGAAACGCGATTCTCGTTGCGTCGTCTGCGACGCGACTTCAGGCGCCTCGAGAATCCAAAAGACGGATCACGCTGTCACATCTCGGTCCGGCCAAGGGAGGGTCCGCGCATATGAGGATTGTCAGAATGGATTTGCGGTGCGCCGTCGGCACGAACACGAAATCCCAAGTCGCGCTCGCGTGGGTCGGGCCAATCGGATTTCTACTATCTCTCGTTGCGTTGCCGACGGCTGGCTCGCAGACGGTGAGCGATCCTGGACGTGCCGTCGGGTGGTCGCAGGCGGGCCCGATGCGCTCCGCGGAGAGCTGCGCGCGGGGCCGGACGCCTCTCATGATCCTGGGGTCGTATCACATGGCGAATCCCGGCCTCGACAACCAAAACACTCGCGTGGACGACGTGCGGTCGCCCCGCCGCCAGGCCGAAATCGTCGACGTGGTCAAGGCGCTTGGTCGGTTTCATCCGACGAAGGTTGCCATCGAGTCCCCATTCAAAGGACCCGCCTGGCGAGCCGGCACGAACCAATCCGACGTAAGCGAGGTGGCGCGGTACGCCGCCTATCTCCAGGGTCGCTATGAGCTGGGTTCGGGGGAGCGTGAGCAGATCGGCTTCCGCTTAGCACGGCAGGCAGGCTTGGCCGAGATCTCGCCGGTGGACTATCCCATGTTCATGAACGGTGTCACACCGAACGAGATCGACGATTCCGCACTAGCCCGGACGACACAGGCGCGCATGACATCCACGCGGCCGCTGACTCCGGATGAGCAGTTGTTCCGCGAGTCCACGGTCGCGGCCAATCTCATCCGAGTCAACACCGACACCAGCGTCGTTGCGAATGCGTCGTCGTATCCGTCGATGCTGCTGCCTGATACGGCGACAAGTGCGCTCTATGCGGGCGCGGACCTCGTGGCAAACTGGTACAAGCGCAACCTGCGCATCTTTGCGAATCTCTCGCGCGTCACCGATTTCGGAAAGGATCGAGTCCTGCTGATCATCGGATCCGGGCACATTCACATTCTGTCCGATCTCGCGTTGACGTCATCTTTCTACTGCCTGGTGTCGCCGCTCGACTATTTGCCGCGATAGGTCGCGGTGACGGACCAGCATCGACGAGTGCGCGAGCAAGAAAGGTGAAGTGCGGCGCGGCGAGGCGCCGCGCGCGACGACGCGCCCCGCGGCCGGTTTTGCGACCCGCAGTGGGCCGCCTCCGCACGCTGGAGCGCGTCGTTAGATCCGTGGATGCAAATCCCGATTCAGGTTCGACCGGGGAGGCGCGTCGTGACTTCTTGGACGATCCACATGTTGCCGTCGGGATCGTTGAACGAGCAGAACGATCCGTAGCTGGTGCGCTTGGGGTCGGGGCCGCTGATTCGTGCCTCCTTGGGGAACGGCGGACCGTGCCACACGTCGGTCGCTTTGACGCCACGGTCGACGAGGTCGCCGTGCGCCGCCACGATGTCGGAGACAGTCAGCGTCCCCTCGGCTGAGCCAGGCGCCGCTGTAGTTATTCCCTTGCCGAAGGTGACCGAGCACCCTGAGCCCGGGGGCGTGAACTGGACGATGCGAAGGTTGTTTCCCGGAGCGACATCGTCGGCGTCAAGCCTCCAACCCAAGCTTTGGTAGAACTTCTTCGATCGGTCGACGTCGGTCACGGGAATGACGTCGACCTCCAGCTTCATTTGCACCATGTCTGCCTCCTTGGCCGCTCCGTGCAGCTCGCTGGTGATTACGTCGCTCGCGGGATCCACAGCACGTCTCGAGCTGTGTCCGCACATCAAAGTAGCAAATGCGTTGCTCGTACGGCAGCGCCCATTGAGCGGCCTCAGCGGGTAGCGAAAGTACTTTGCTGTCAAAAGTGGAATGGGCTTTTTGGAGGAGGAGGCGGATAAGCAAACCTTGTCGTCACCTACGGTAAAAAGTGGTATCCTCTGCGCATTGCAAGATCAGGGCGCTCCAGTCTAACAACGAGGTACCCAATGAAACAGAACATTGTGTTAAGGCACATATGCAGTTCTCGGCGTTGAAATATTTCGTTGAGACGGTGCGGCTCGGATCCATTCGCCGAGCGGCTGAGGTGTTGCACGTCGCACCATCCGCAATCAGTCGCCAAGTCGCCCTCCTTGAACAGCAATTCGGCGCGCCACTCCTCGAGAGACGCGCCGACGGCGTCCGCCTCACGCCGGCCGGAGAAATTCTTGCAGCCCAAGCGCGATCAACCGCGCACGATTTTGCCCGATTGCAATCGGCGATAGACGATCTGCAACAACTCCGCCGCGGCGTCGTTCGAGTGGCCACGGTAGAGGCGACTGTGCCTGGCCTCCTGTTCAAGGCCATCGCGGAATTCAAAAAGACCTACCCCGGGATCGAGTATGACATTCGGGTCATGGGTAGCGTCAAGGTGCTGATGGCAGTAGCACACGAGGAATGTGATTTCGGATTGACGTTTGAGCCGGATGTGCACGCCGACGTCCTCGAGGATAGCTCGTATGTGGACCCTCTCGTGGTGGTCATGCCATGCGACCACCCGCTCGCGGACCGGAGAAAGCTGACTATCCGCGAGCTGGCCCAGCACCGGATCGCGATACTGGATGAAACACACGTAAGCACCAGAATGATCACACGTGCATACGCCAAAGAAGGCCTCAAGCCGCTCGTGGACAGCACCCACTCACACCCGGGTCTCGTCGCCACGTATGTTCGCCAGGGTCTGGGACTGACCATTTTCCCTCGCCTGTTTCTACTGGACGACATCAAGGCGGGTCGCCTGCACGCGGCCGTCATCGACGATCCCCTCTTTCAACGGACCCGCTTCGTCCTGTGTCGCCATAAGACTCGTCCGCCAACGCTGCCGGCGCAGGCATTTATGGCCACGTTGCGTACGCACTTCGCCCGCTTCAACACCGACAGGTCGCTCGGGGAGCCCAGGCGGCGAAAGTAGCGTTGCCGAATAGGCAACGCCATGTTCTAAAAACGATTCTTTTCAGAACACCCCACTCACACTACCTTCGTGCCCATTCCGCCATTTCACTCGGTGGGGGGCAGTTTGATGCGGAACGGACGAACAGTCACAATCGAGACGGTTACGAGCGGCGTTCGAGTCCGGCTGATCCCGTTTCTATTTGCTCTGTATGTCATTGCCTATCTCGATCGCGTCAACACTGGATTCGCCGCGCTCACCATGAACCGCGATCTGGGCCTCTCGAGTGAGCAGTATGGGCTGCTGACCGGCATTTTTTTTTGGGGCTACTTCCTCTTTGAGCTACCCAGCAATCTGATTCTCGATCGAGTCGGCGCCCGACGCTGGATTCCCCGCATTCTACTGAGCTGGGGCATCGTCTCGCTGGTGACCGGTTTTGTGACCAGCCCTTCGCAGCTCTACCTGGTGCGCTTCCTGCTCGGCGTCGCCGAGGCCGGCTTTTTCCCGGGAATCATCCTCTATCTCACCTATTGGTTCCGCCAACGCGATCTGGCGCTCACGATCGGACTGTTCATGACCGCAATTCCGGTTGCGAGCGTCATTGGTGCTCCGATATCGAGTTGGATTCTGGATCATGTCCACGCGTTTTCATTGAGTGGCTGGCGGTGGGTGTTCATCCTGGAAGCCTTTCCAGCGCTCGTTGCCGGCGTGCTGGCCTACAAATGGTTACCCGATGGCCCGGGCGACGCTCGATTTCTCACCTGGGAGGAGCGCACCCTGTTGGTAACGACGCTTCAGCGAGAATCGCAATCGCCTGGCGTGAGTCGGGTAGTATCGGTTGGCAACACGCTTCGCGACTGGCGCGTCATCCACCTGGCCATGGTCTGCTTCCTGTGGGCGGCTGGGATGTATACCGCAAGTTTCTATATGCCGCTGTCAATCCAGGCGATCTCCCACCAGCTGAATCACTCTGACGTGGGGTGGTTGACTGCGATTCCGCACGCCCTGGGATTGTTGACCATGATCCTCGTGTCCCGTAGTTCGACTGTGCGTCGCGAACGCCATCTCCATGCTGGACTGTCAGCGTGCGTGGCCGCGGTGGGCTTTGCCTTACTCGGCTCCGCTCACACCACGGCAATGTGCGTCGCTTGCTGGTCATTGGTCACATGCGGTTCGTATGGCTTTGCAGGGCCATTCTTTGCGATTCCGGGCCAGTTCCTGGCGGGGCGCCCGGCGGCGGCCGCGCTGGCAACCATCAACTCCATTGGGGGTCTCGGCGGGTTCATAGGCCCCGTTACGGTTGGCCTGTTGGCTACCCGCTCACACGCCACTGCCGGCGCCTTCCGTGTGGTCGCCGTTTCGGTCGTCTGCGCCGGAGCTTTCTTGTTGCTTGCGAGAAAACATCGCGTTTCCGGAACGATCAGAGGAGCCCTATGGCAATCAGCCTAGCAGACACCTACGTCCTGGGAAGCTCGGACTCGGAGCACGCGCGGTTGATCAAGCAGGGGCGTGCGTTACATGAGGTCACCGAGCGGCTGCTGCGCGACGCTGGGGTCGGATCGGGACAGCGTGTGTTGGACATCGGTGCGGGGATGGGCGATGTCTCCCTGTTGCTCGCCCGACTGGTCGGCGAACGAGGATCCGTCTGTGGGATTGACAAGGATGGAGCCGCGCTCGCAAAGGCCCGAACACGAGCCGCGACGGCATCGTTTCGAAACATTGTTTTCCTCGAGCGAGACCTCAACGACCTAGAACTCGACGGGGAATACGACGCGATCGTGGGCCGTTTTGTACTGATGTACCTGAGCACTGCGCGCCGGGCGCGGCTACTAGAGTGTCTGGCTACAGCTCTCAAGCCCGGCGGGGTCGCTGTATTTCAGGAACCGAGTTGGCACGACTACTTCGCACACGCCGTGCACCTTCCGCTGCACACCGCATGCGGGCGTTTGATTTGCGAAACCTTTACCCGCGCGGGGGCTGAGATCAATATGGCTTTGCCGTTGCATCGGTCTCTGATGCAAGCCGGCTTGCAGATCTCCACGATTCGCGTCGATGTTCCTTTGACCACGTCGGAAGAGGACGCAGATTGGACCGCTGATCTCTTTGCAAGCTTGAAAGCGTCAATGCACCAACACGACGTCGAACACACGGGATTGAGTGTCGTTCCCGATCTTCACCAAAGGCTGCGTCGGGAATTGCTCGACGCGAAGTCCTTCGGGCCAATGGCGGGCTTGGTTGGTGTCATCGCCCACAAGCCGGACACAGTAGGCTCGGCCACCTGAAACCCCAGGAAGGGCTCGCACGTGAGCCCGCGATGTGGCGCCTGCTCGATGGAGCAGAGAATGCGGTCGGCGTGAGCGAGACGATGAGCCCTGTCGCTGCGTCGCTCACACCTTCATAATCCAGCGCAGACTCGGAGCCGCGTTACGGAATTGGCGGATGTCGGGGTTCGTAATCCGCCGAACTTGCTTTACCGCGTTGGGGGCTCAGCCTATCGTTTACGCGGGTCAAAAACGCC
>JBPYEE010000495.1:0-6632 GCA_051985095.1 Vicinamibacterales bacterium
GGGCCGTCATCACGATGACCGATGTTCCCAGCCCGGCGGTCCGCGCCGCGTGCATCGCCTGGAGGCCAGCCATCCAGGGCATCGCGATGTCCGTAATGACCAGATCGAAAGGGCCCTTATCGCCAAGGCTCTCGATGAGCTCGGCGCCGTTCGTCGCTCGAGTCACTTGAGCGCCCATCCGCGTCACGGCGTCACTGACGGCATCGAGCAACTCTGTATCGTCATCCGCGACCAGAACTCGCACACCCGACACCATGCTAATCCCGGAGCAAGACGCACACCACGCCGAATGTATAAAACGTAGCGTCGAACGCCGACCGTCGCGTCCAAGCGATTGCCTTCGATATGCGGTGATTCGTGGTTCCGATATGCGGTGATTGGTGGTTCGCGCACCGCAGTGAATTGACGACATCGCCACCGTCGTAGCGCGAAGGCACTTCTTTTGCGCTTTCATCTTCCGTGGACACCTTCGAACCCATGCGTATGAAGTAATGCTCATGAACCCCGCTCATCAGAGATCGATGCGACTGTTAAAAGTCAGCTGCCCCACCAAGAACACTGGCAGAGATCCCTTATGTCGAAGGGTCGGTTGGGTATCTCATCGGTAATCCAGCGCCTCATCGACGAGGCAAGCACACATCCGTACTGGGCTATTGGATTGATGGTTGGCCTGGTGACCGCAATCGGCTTCGCTGTGGTGAATTTGTTCCGTCCAGCCAACGTCGAAGCGCTCTATCTAGTCGTCGTATTCGCCAGTGCGTTGAAATGGGGAAGGCAGCCCGCCCTCTTTGCGGCGCTGACGAGCACGCTCGCCCTTGATTTCTGCTTTGTTCCGCCACGGTTCCATTTCGCTGTCACCGACCTCGCATTTGTCGTGACGCTGTTGGTGTTCTTCTTTGTGGCCATCACGACCAGTGAACTCGTGGTTCGAGCACACGAACTGATACGTGAAAAAGCGGCGCGCGAGCAAGCCCAAGCCCAGGCTCAAGCGAAAGAGATCCTGCTAGACAAAATCTCACACGAACTGCGTAGTCCGCTGACGACGATTCTCCTAAGACTCCACCTCTTGCGACAGAGCGCGGAGGATGCCCCGCGGACTGAGAGGGGTTTGGCAGCAATGGAGAGGAACACCCAGCGGCTCGCGCGACTCGTGGGCGACTTGCTTGACGTCTCTAGCATGCACATGGGTAAACTTCGTGTTTGTCTTCAACCTCTCGCGCTCGCGCCCGTTGTCAGCCGCGTGTTGGAAGATGCCGCGATCGCCGCCGCCGAAAAGGGAGTCCCGCTTCAATGGAATGTCGAACCGGTGGGAACTGTGCAAGCCGACGAGAGCCGAATCGAACAGATCGTGACGAATTTGGTCTCGAACGCGGTGAAATTCACGCCCGCGTCCGGACGTGTCACAGTCACGTTGTCGGAAACCAACGGGTGTGCGCGGCTCGTCGTGGCCGACACGGGTGAAGGGATTCCTTCAGCATTCATCCCCCGCCTGTTCGAGCCATTCAGCCAAGGTCAGACGCACAGCAGCCAGCAGGGGCTCGGACTAGGGCTCGCCATTGTGAAGCATCTCATCGACGGACACCACGGACGAATCAGTGTGAAGAGCGAGGGACGAGGGCGCGGCACAACAGTCGTGGTCGAGTTCCCGCTAAGAGGCTCGGCCAGCATCGACGACAGTTCCACGGGAGACTTGACCGTCTCCGCACCACGCGACTAGTTTCAGTCGTATCCCGTCCTGTGCAGAAACTCGATCCGCGGCGCTACGCGGCCTCTCGATAGTAGAACTTGAGCAGGGCGCCGAGGCGCTCACGACATTCGATCGGACCTGTTTCCAATCACCGTGGTCTTGGGCGCGATCAGTTCGTTGCGGAGACCCTGGTGCGGGCGTTCTTCAGATAATGCTGCGTGAACGCTCGGACGGCAGCTCGGAGGTGCGACTCGCCCAACAGCACCACGCGCTCCAAGCACTCGGACTTCGCGGACTCGACAAATCTCTCCGCAAATGCATTCAAATTGGGACTCCACGCCGGGAGGACCACTGTTTTCACACCACTGTCGCGCAGCAGGCGCCGGAAGGCGTAGAGCGGGTCTCGGTCCAGGATGACGTACTGAACGCCGCGCAGGAAACCGTCGCTGGCGTCGGTCAGGTTCCGGGCGAGCTGCGTCATCCACGCCCCGTCCGGCTCCGACGTGATCCCGGCGATCTCCACCGTCCCGGTCTTCAGCTTCATGACAAAGAAGACGACGTAGCGGACCAAGCCGCGGAGGGTCAGGACCTCGACGGTGAAGAAGTCGGCCGCCGCCAGGCTGTACCTTCCGAAAAATCGGAACTTCTTCCTGGGATTGATGTTGCCGCCGTCCGCAGATAGGCTTCCCGCCTATGCTTTCCGTCCTTCGTTCGCTCCTATACGCTGCGCGACTGTCGCTAAGCTCACGCGCGGCGCCGCAGCTCGAGATTCTGGCCCTGCGACACCACTTGCAAGTTCTCCAACGATCACGGCGTCGACGACTTCACTTGACTCAGGCCAATCGACTGTTGTGGATCTGGCTTTCGACGGTCTGGGACCAGTGGCGAACGGCTGTCATCATCGTCAAGCGCGATACGGTCATCGCCTGGCACCGCCGGGCGTTCCGGCTGTTTTGGACCTGGAAGAGTCGGCACCGTCTCGGCCGGCCAACCGTCCCCGCTGACGTTTGCGGCTTGATCCGGAGAATGTCGGAGGCAAACCAGCTCTGGGCGCGCCACGAATTCACGGCGAACTGTTGAAGCTCGGCATCGACGTGAGCCAAGCCAGCGTCGCGAAATACCTGGTTCGCCCTCGGCGTCCACCTTCACAATCCTGGCGTACATTCCTGACGAATCACGTTCACCAAATCATGGCGGCGGACTTCTTTGTGGTGCCGACCGCCATCGGTCGATTGCTGTTCGTTCTCGTCATGCTCGCCCACCATCGTCGGCGGGTCGTCCATGTCGCCGTGACCGGGCATCCGACCGCGGCTTGGACGGCGCAGCAGCTCCGTGAGGCCTTTCCGTGGGAAAAGGCGCCACGCTATTTGATCCGCGATCGCGATCTCGCATTTGCGGCCGTCGACGTCACCGCACGCACGATGGACGTCACGGAAATGCTGACCGCTCCGCGGTCGCCGTGGCAAAACGGCATCATCGATCGATTCATCGGATCGGTGCGACGCGAGTGCCTCGATCACATGATCATCTTGAACGCGGCTGGCCTACAGCGCCTCTTGAAAGAATACGTAACGTATTACGGACGGTCACGGACGCACTTGGCGCTCGAGAAGGACGCGCCCGTGTCGCGGCCCGTTGCACCCCGAGCGCAGGCGGAATCGTGGCCATTCCGCAGATCGGCGGTCTGCATCATCGATACGAACGCTTCGCAGCGTAGTCTGAATTTCGTTGTCGTTCGCGAGCGTTGACACACTCGCAATCTGCCGCAGCCATCCCTCCCTCGCGCCCACGCCTCACCTTGGGGGACGAGCTATTCTCCAGCGGACCTGTTTCACGGCTCAATTCGTGACGAGCTGCCGATCGGTGCAGCCGAACGAATTTTTCAGTAGTGACACCATCCGGATAAACACCGGATGCTCGCGTACTCGCTGGTCCTGAACCAGAGCGGCAACCGACCCAGAAACCTTCCGGGGTACAGTCGCTCCAGCGTCTTTGACGCGACTTCGGATGATGTCGTACTGAGTCAGTGGAATCAGCGAAATGCGACGATTCTCGCGAACCTGATTCTGAAACCAACTAACCTCCGTTTCTTATTGAAGGTCCCCACCATTTCCCCCACCTCTAAAGGAGGATCATCAGCGAGAAGCTCTAAGCGCAGACTGTGATAACCTCCTCCGCAGCAGCGAGTACCGCATTTCAGCAGTTCTCGGGATGCGCTTATTTGTTCTTGGCGCAAGCGGCGGGACTGGAACGGCACTGGTCGCCCAAGGTCTCGAACGCGGTCATCGAGTGACCACATTCGGTCGCTCGGTCTCCCGCACGCGTTGCCATGATGGCCTGACGGCTATTCTCGGCAGTGTCGTGAGCGCGGATGATCTCGGAGCCGTGCTACCCAACCACGATGCCGTCCTGTCGGCCCTCGGCACGCACGGCCTCGGTCCTACATGTCTGTTGCGAGATAGCGCCCATGCCGTGACCCAAGCCATGCTGCATGCCGGTGTCAATCGGCTGATCGTCATCTCATCGAACCTGGTGGCCGGTCCGTCCTGGTTGGATCGCGTGCTAGCGCGCACCATCCTCCGACACCACGCGGGCGATCAGCGAGAGATGGAGGACGTGGTCACCAAGAGTGATCTCGATTGGACGGTCGTGCGGGCGCCCACCCTAACGAATCGGACCCTCACTGAGCGATATGCGCTGATAAATGACTCGCCAGGCAACGCTCGCAGTACCAGCATTGGTCGGCGTGATCTCGCGCGACTGATGCTCCTTGCCGTGGAACGCAGCAGTCACATCAAACAAAGAGTCGGCATTGTTCGAGACAGATCATGACTGTTGTGTACGTGGCGTTTCTGTTTTTTGCCATCTATAACGCAGGGTGTATGACCGCGCTTCAGATTCAACATTATGGGATTTATCACGAGGTCGGCCCGGAACATTTCCCCGCTTACGTGCGTGCCAACAACCGTGCGGCCGTGATCCCGACGATTCTGCCGGCGCTGTTGCTGCTGGTCCTCTCGGTATTGCTCGTCTTTCGGCGACCACCGTACATGCGTCTGCTTGAAGCAATTGTGGCACTCGTGCTGAATCTGGCGACACTCGTGTCGACGTTCACATGGCAGCGCCCGATTCAGGCACATTTGGCCGAGACTGGATACAATGCCGACGCGATTCAACGTTTGACCACGACGAATTGGATTCGAACCGTGTCCTATCTGCTGATTGCCATTGATTCAGTGTTGCCAGTTTTTCGAGTCCTTGCCGAACACGCATAAACCTAAAATGCTCGGATCAACCTTCCGATGCGCGACTTCAGACCTCGGGCGAAAGCTCGCGGTTTCTGCGGCGCCCCGAGCTAACGCTTGCCGGTTCGGCCTCGAGGCAGTTCGTCTACGACGTTTCAGCACTCATTAAGGAATTGCAGACCCGCCGATACGCTGGTATGCGGCATTACGCCCCAGACCGGGGCACGAGTTTCACATTGATTCAACGCATCTGGATCGCAGTCGTGCGTGCCTGAACTGCGGCCGAACTGTTTTTGGCGAAGTACAGGCTACGCGCGCCGCGTCGACGACGCGGTGGCCATTTCACGCCGCCGCGGTCGAGGAGGCCATCGCACTGAAGGCGGCGCACGAGCCCGATGGCGGCGGTTACAGTTTCGGTTCGGACTTGAACGGCTCGCGAACCACGACTTTGACCCCTGAAATGATGCCGGTCACCGCGTTTCGCACCTGTTCCACGGCGGTGCCGCTGACCTCACCGGCACCTTTCAAGGCTCCGGTCGCGGCTGCTGACGCTGCCTTGCTGGCGTCGACACCCAGTTCTTGGGCACCCTGGATGGCGCCCTCGACGGCGGATTTCGCCACACTGGCGATGTTTCCGCCGACTTCAGCCGTGCTCTTCACCGCGGTGCTGGCACTGGTGGTGACAGCGTTCATCGCTTCCACGCCCACCTCCCGCGTTCCGCGGAGCACACCGACGATGGCTCCCTTGGAAGCGGAACCCAGGTCGCCGCCAACTTGCGAGGTGCCGTGGATGGCGCCGCGCGTGATGTCGGAGACGGTACCCGTAATCGCGGTCCCGACCGACCCGACACCCTTGATCGCATGGACGAGAGAGCCGCTCACCGTGTCAGTGACCGCGTTGACGACCTCGCCCGCGCCTCTGATCGTCTGGATCACCGACCCTTTGACCGATTCCGCAAGCCTGCTTTGCTCAGCCATGGAGTCCTCCTTACCCCATCCTGACGTCGGGAGTCGGGGAATCGTGTGCAACCGCTGCGCCAGAGCTGCACCCAGCCGACAGCGTGAAGACGAGCTGCGTGCAGATCTCCAGACAAGTTACGCCAGAAGGCTGGATTCTCGGCCTGATCGTCGCATTCACCAACCCGCGCAGCAATCGCCGACGCTGAGGCCGCGGCGACTGAGAGGTGATCCATCGAGGTGATATCGAGAACGTCCGGATAACAGCTGAGAATCGAAAGCTGACAACAGTGTTGGGTCCAAAAACCCACGTCACGCCCCCGACTATACTCGTGAACCAAACCACTGAGACGATGGCGACGCTCGACACATATTTCGCCCTGTTCGATCGCCGGTGCAACCGACGCACCTGTCGGATGGGGTGGGTTGAGGCCCAGCGCTCGGTGCGGCCGGTGACCGTCGTAATGTGCAACGAAGACGGCCAGGACTCGCCTGAGATGTTGTTCGTTCAAGAACAGCAGCCAGTCGAGACACTCGGACCGAACAGTGCGTACGAAGCGCTCCGCCACGACGTTCGCCTGCGGGGACGCGAAACGGCGTCCGAACCACCTCGCACCCGGCGCTGCGAAACACCTCGTGGCTGGTAGGGACGGGCCTCGGAGCAGTAGCCTTTGCGGAGCCTCCCCGGAGCTGCCCCTTTCGAGGCAGTGGCCTCACCGAGCCGGCATGGCTCCTTGTGCTCG
>JBPYEE010000496.1:0-3489 GCA_051985095.1 Vicinamibacterales bacterium
AGTCGCGATGCCGACTTGTGGGGACGTATCTGGTTAAACTGCGCATCCCTTTGTACGAGATGTCGCCGACGATCCGACCGGAGTCGGGGCTGGGCACGAGGGCGTTTTCAGCAGCTGAACACCCCGCCGGTTTCGATTGATGCCGGTTCCTATTCGGTGGCCGAGCGAATGGGTCGATCGGCCGATTACGTTCGAATGGTTCTTAACGCTCTGGGGGACGGGCAGACCGCGAAGCCGTAATTCATTCTTCGGATATTCTGCCGACAGTGGTTTGCGGATGTGTTACACGCCGCTCAGAAACAGCGAGCAACTACTTCGAGGTCACCAGCTTCACATTCCGCGCGGCAAGCTGATCATTTAAGTGCTTCAGGTCCGTAGCGACGACCCGATCGATCCGGCCCAGCGCTTCATCGAGTCGCTGAGTCAACTCGCGAAACACCGAATAATCCTGATCGGTGGGGCGGAATTCGCCCGTATCCACCAGGCGCTGCAGCACGGCCAATTGATTGTTCAGCTTGATCGGATAGTTCAGCGTGTCGCGCGGGCTGCGATTCTTTACCTGGTAGAGATCCGACTCGATCTCATCGAGCTTCGATTTGATCAGCACCGCGGCCTGCGAGATGCCGGGATCCTTCGCCTCGGCCGCACTTCTTGCCATCTGCGCATCGAGCGACCGGATACGGATCACGCCTTCGTGGGCGCGGCTCAGCGCGTCGCGGATTTCGATCGCTAGCTTGAACTGTTCCTGCAGGTCGGCATCGGTGATCTCCGTCAGTCGTGGGTCCCGCCGAATGACCAGCGGCTGCGTCTGCGTGGCGCCATTCGCGGTCAGACGAACGGAATAACTTCCCGGAGGGGCGACCGGCCCTTCGCCGGGTTCGGCGTAGCGCAGGACGATGCCCGGGAACACCGTCGAACCGGGATAGCGCAAATCCCACTCGAAACGATTCGTACCGGCGCGCGCCGACAACGACGATTCGCCGATTGTCGTTCCCCTCCCTCGCGCAAGCGCGCCGGACACAACGGTGCTATCGAATGACCGGACCATTTTGCCCTGGCTATCGAGGATCTCCAGCACCGCTTTCGCCGCCGGCTCCGCCAGGTAGTAGTCGATCACGGCCAGCCGCATTGGACGGATCACGGCCTCCGGCCTGAACAGATGAACCTTGCTGCTCAGGACTTCGGGAGTGGCCTGGCGCAGCAGATCGATGCCCTCGAGGACATAAAAGGACCGGCCATGCGTCGCGATCACGAGATCGTGTTTCTCGACCGCAATATCGGCCACCTGTGTGTCGGGCAGGTTCAACGACAGCGACCGCCAGTTGTCCCCGTCGTCGAACGAATAGTAAATGGCGTGCTCCGTCCCCAGGTACAGCAGCCCGCGACGCATCGTGTCCTCGCGCACTGCTTGCGCATAATCGTTGTCGGGAATGCCGCTGACGATCTTCGTCCAGGTCTTCCCGTAGTCGTGCGTTCTATAGACGTACGGCCGGCGATCGTCGAGCTGAGCGCGCCGCGCGGCTACGTAGGCGCCGGCCGGGTCGTGCGTCGATGCCTCAATCAGGCTGATGCGGTTGAAGTCTCCCATGTTCGGCGGCGTCACGTTTTGCCACGTCTTGCCGCCGTCGCGCGTGAGTTGCACTAGGCCGTCGTCCGATCCCGTCCAAATAGTATTTGCGTCGTGTCGCGAGGGCGCCACCGAATAAATCGTCGCGTAGATTTCGGGCCCGTTCTGGTCTTTCGTGATCGGTCCGCCAGAATCGCCCAAGGTCGCCGAATCGTTGCGGGTCAGGTCGGGACTGATCTGCTCCCACCGCTGTCCTTGCGTCGTGGACTTCCAGAGGTGCTGCGACGACGTATAGAGAATGTTAAGGTCGACCGGAGAAAACACGATCGGAAACGTCCACTGCCAGCGTTCCTTCAGCGCGCTGGCTGGCATGCCGGAAAAGAACAGCGGATACACGTTGATCGCGCGACTCTCGCCGGTGCGACGATCATAGCGCGTGATGATGCCGGCCTGGTCGCCGCCGTAGAAGATGTTCGCGTCCTTGGGATCGGCTGTCAGGTAGCCGGCCTCGCCGCCGCCGGCCGCGTAAAGCCAGTCACCCACGTGAGCCCCCGGATCGCGCAGGTTCACCGCTGCCGTGCTTGGCACGCACGCGGTGCCGTCGTCTTGCTGCGATCCGCAAACGTGATACGGAACGTCAATTGTGGTGGAGACGTGGTAGAACTGCGAAGTCGGATAGCGCTCTGGCGTCCACGTCTGACCGCCGTCGGTGGACACGCTGGCGCCGCCGTCGTCGCTGCTGATCATGCGTTTGGGATCGTTGGGCGCGATCCACAGATCGTGATGATCGGCATGTGGCGTATGCAGCAGTTGGAAAGTCTTGCCTCCGTCATCGGAGCGGTAGAACTCCACGTTGAGGGCATATACGGTGTCGCGATTCTGCGGGTCGGCCAGGATCCGCGAGAAATAGAACGCGCGCTGCCGGATGCTGCGGTCGCCCGTCACCAGGGTCCACGATTCGCCGCCGTCATTGGATTGGAACAGGCCCCCATCGTCGGCCTCAACCATCGCATAGACGCGATTGGAATCGGCGCCGGAGATGCTGACGTTGATCTTGCCCAGCACGCCCTTCGGCAGTCCGCGATTGCGCGTGATTTCGGTCCACGTATCGCCATTGTCGGTCGATTTGAACATGCCGCTTCCGGGACCGCCGCTGGAGAGTGTCCACGGCGATCGATAGACATCCCAAATGGCTGCGAACAGCACCCGTGGATTATGCGCGTCCATCGCCAGATCGATGGCGCCGGCGCGATTGCTGCGGAAGAGAATGCGTTTCCAGGTGGCGCCGCCGTCCTTCGAGCGGAAGACGCCTCGCTCTTCGTTGGGCCCGTAGGGATGCCCGAGAGCGGCGACGTAAACCACGTCGGGATTGGTCGGATCGATGCGAATGCGCGAGATCGCCTGGGTATCGGCAAGCCCGATATGTTTCCACGTCCTCCCCGCGTCGACAGTCTTGTAGACGCCGTCGCCCTGCATGATGCTGCTGCGCAATTCGGTCTCGCCCATGCCGATGTACACGACGTTGGGGTTGGACTCCGAAATCGCAATCGCTCCTACCGACGAGCTGTGAATCTGGCCGTCGGTCACCGGGAACCACGTCGTGCCGCCGTTGGTGGTCTTCCACAGTCCGCCGCCGGTAGCGCCGAAATAATACTCCAGCGGACGCCGCGTGCTGCCTGCCGCCGCCTGCGAGCGCCCGCCCCGGTTCGGACCGATATTGCGCCACTTCAGCGCACTCAAATCGAAGCGATCGACGGTCGCCCCGGCTGCCAGCAGAGCGGTGAGGCACGCGTATCCAAGCCGTTTGAACATAATGAGACCTCGCTCAAAGGGCCAGTATCGTTGCGCTCCATGTAACATGTCAATCTTGCGGCGCGCAGCGTGTCCACTCCTGCCGGTTGACGCGCTACACGAGAAAGCCG
>JBPYEE010000497.1:0-5305 GCA_051985095.1 Vicinamibacterales bacterium
CGGCAATGGATCCGCGACATCAAGCGGCAGGGGGCCGACGGCCTCAAGATCATCGGCGGCGTCGATCGCGATCAACTCGAAGCCATTATGGACGAGGCGCACCAGCTCGGCCTGCGGGTCGCGACGCACATCGCCGTGGACGAGACGACGGCGAAAGACTACGCCGAGCTGGGCGTGACGTCGATCGAGCACTTCTATGGCGTCGCCGATGCGGCCCTGAACGGCATCCAGGATTTTCCGCCCGATATGAACCTGTCGAACGAGACCCACCGGTTCGGCCGCGCCGGCGAGCTGTACGCACAGGCAGATCCCGACAAATTGCACAAGATCATCGATCTGATGGTGGAAAAGCACGTGGCATGGGACCCGACCTTCTCGATCTACGAGGCGAGTCGCGATCTGGTGCGCGCACAGAATCTGCCCTGGTTCAAGGACTACCTCCACCCCTCGCTCGAGAAATACTTCGAAGCTTCAACGATGAACCACGGCTCCTATTTCTTCGGGTGGACCGCGACCGAAGAGGCGCGGTGGCGACAGCAGTACCGGATCTGGATGGACGCCGTGCTCGAGTTCGCGCGCAAGGGCGGGATGGTGACGACGGGCGACGATGCGGGATACATCTACTCCATGTACGGATTCGGCATCTCGCGCGAGTTGGAACTGCAGGAGGAGGCCGGTTTTCGACCCCTCGAGGTGCTCGAGCACGCCACCTGGAACGGTGCGCGGCTCATCGGGATGGACGATCGACTCGGCAAGGTTCGCGAAGGCTTCCTGGCCGATTTGCTGGTCGTCAATGGCAACCCGCTCGAAAACCTGCGGCTCCTGAACCCGTACGGGACCGACGAAATGATGGTCAACGGCAAGGTGGTGCCCAATTACACGGCGGTCAGCCCGACCGATCGCGTCCAGAACGTCCATGGCGGCGGCATCGAGTGGACGATCAAAGAGGGCATCCCGTATCACGTCCCGACCTTGATGCGCGAGGTGAAGGAAATGGTTGCCCGGGCGCGCCGCGACCAGCCGCGCTCGACGGCCGCACAGCCGTAGAGCCAGGTGGCGGTGAGAGCGACGGCACAGGTGGTCGACATCGGCGTGCGCATCGCCGCGCCGGCACCGGTGATCGTCAAGGCCTTCTTCGAGGCCGACGCGCTTGGCGCCTGGTGGCACGTCTCGCATTCGGTCACGACGCCGCGCGTGCTCGGCCCGTTCGTCGTCGAGTGGGAGCCGACGCTCTTCCGCGACGAGGTGCTCGGCCGCCTGGGCGGAGTCTTTCGCGGGACGGTGATGCAGTACGACGCGACTCGGGGCTTCTTCGTGGCAGACGCATTCTGGCTGCCGCCCGATGGCGACCCGATTGGGCCGATGGCGCTCGAGATCATCGTGACCCCTGAAGCAGACGGCGCGACGCTGGTGCGTGTCGTACAACGCGGATTCGAGGAGAGCGAACGCTGGCGACGGTATTACAACGTGGTTTTGCACGGGTGGGAACGCGCACTCGCGTCCCTCAAGGCACTGTTGGAGCACTAGCCCTTTTCACGGCTGCCGCCCTCGCCGCGACGTGGCCGCTCGTCGTGCATCCCGCCCGCACCATTGCGGGCGGGCTCGCAGATCCGCTGCTCAACACCACGATCCTCGCGTGGGACGCCAATCGGTTCTGGCACGGGCTGGCGGGCCTGTGGGACGCGCCCTTTCTCTATCCCCACCGGCACACCCTCGCGTACTCAGAACATCTCCTGGGCATCGCAATCTTCACCGCCCCGATCGAGTGGCTGAGCGGCAGCCCGATCGTCGCCTACAACGTGGCGTATGTGGGCTCGTACATCCTGGCGGGCTTCGGCATGTTTCTCCTGGTTCGCGCCTTGACCGGCCGCCTCGACGCGGCGCTGCTGGCCGGACTGGTGTTCGAGCTGACGCCATACCGGCTCGCGCAGTCGACGCACCTGCAGGTGCTGATGAACGGGTGGATGCCAATCGGACTGTGGGCGCTGCACCGCTACTTTGCCACCGGGGACCGCCGGTGGATGGCCGCGTTTGCGGCCGCATTCGCCCTCACCGGCCTCTCAAACGGCTATTACTTCTACTTCTTTCTGGTGCCGGTCGTGGTGGTGTCAGCCGTGGAATTTGCGCGCACCCCGCTGCCGCGCCTGCGGGTGACGGCGGATTTCGCAGTCGCCGCCCTGGCCGTGTTGGTCATCGTCGCTCCGATTGCCTGGGTATATCTCCGGCTCCAGCTCGACCTCGGATTCGTGCGCACCGACGAGGACCTCGGCGGCTTGAGCGCCAGGCTCAGCGATTACTTTCGGGTCCCACCGGGGGGGTGGGACTGGCGCGGGCTGCTGGCAGCGGGTGGCGGCGAGCGCGAGCTGTTTCACGGCTTCGTGGCGATTGCATTCGGACTCCTGGGCGCCGCCGTCGTCCGGACACGGGTCGTCGCGACCTACGCCGCCATCACCGTCCTCGCGGTCTGGCTGTCGATGGGCCCGGCCGGCGGGCCGCTGTACCCGTGGCTCTACAATCACCTCCCCGGCTTCAACGGGTTGCGCGTGGCCGCCCGCTTCTCGTCGATCGTCGTGCTCGGCCTCGCCGTCCTCGCCGGCGCCGGGTTTGCGTGGGTGCTGGCGCGGCTCCCGCGCGGCGCCGGCACGGCGTGGGCGATCGCGATCGGCGGGATTATCCTGCTCGAGGGACAGCATCGGGCCTTCGTGTCGGACGTCCCCTTCGCGGTCCAGCAATCGTGGGACCGGGTGGCGTACGAGTGGCTGCGCACGAGCCCGCGCGGCGCGACGCTCGAACTGAACATCGCGCAACAGGACGACTTTCACCCGTTCACAACGACCTATCAGCTGGCGGCGCTGGTTCATCGGCATCCGATCGTGAATGGGTACAGCGGATTCAAGTCAGCGCTGCAGGAATGGCTTGGCGGTCCCGCCTCCCCGCTGTACGAGCCGGGGCAGCTCGCGGAGACGCTGACCGGCCTGCGCGCCATCGGCGTCCGCTACGTGCTGCTGCACGACGCGACGTTCAAGAGCCCAGGCGACGCGACGAAGCTGGCTGATCGCATCCGGTCGGCGCCAGGACAGATCGCCGAGGAGCATCGCTTCGGCGAAACGTGGGCCTGGAGACTGGCCGATCCGCCTCCGGCGCCGCCACCGAGCGAGGCCCTCCGGCTCTTAGATCCACGCACGATGACCGCCGACGCTTCCCATCAACGATCGCGGCTGGAGTTCCTGCTCGACGGTGATCTGGATACACGGTGGTTGTCTGGCGGACCGCAGGCAGGTGACGAGTGGATCGAGCTGCGGTTTGCCCATCCGGTTGACGTCGCGCGAATCGGGCTCCTCAGCGAGGCCCGCAGCCAGTACGATTATCCGCGTCACCTCGCCATCGACTCGATCGCCGATGGACAGGCGACGCCGCTGTTTGACGGCAGCATCGTCGCCAAACTGATCCAGGCGGTGGCGATCGACGAGCAGCGGCCGGAAGTGGACGTCGACCTGCCGCCGAATCTCAGCGCCGCGGTCCGGCTGCGGCAGACCGCGCAAGCGGACCGCTGGTGGTCGATCCACGAGCTCCGCGTCTGGACCCGCTGATGCGGCGCGAGCCGGCGACCAGATCGATGAGTGTGCCGCCGACCGCAGCGGCACCGGCACCCGGACCGATGCCACCCGTCACCGGTGCCGAGGTCCCGCGGCGCCGTGCGGTCTCGAACTGACGGCTCTCCTCGCTGCGCCATGGCCCATCGGTGATTGACTGGCAACAGGGCGACGCCGGCAGGTCGGGTGCGAGAAACGGCTTCCAGGCCTTGATCCGTCAGTCGCAGGGATGTTCAGGAATGCGCCGGCCGGCGCGAACGTCCACACTGTCCAAGTCGCCGGTGCGACGAGCGAGAACCCATATCCGGCGACGCGACCGTTTCGGACTCCCACCTGAAGGTGTACGGCAGCCATCCACGGGGCGCGAGCGGCACCCGTGTCTCAGCCCCGCGAGTCGGTGGAGCGGGGCTGCTCCACCCCGCGATACACGAAGGGCCGCCCGCGGGCAGCCCAGCGGACCGGCGACCTCGCCACAGGTCGCCTCGACGCGCCGGATCGAGACGACGGGGCAGTCGGTCATGCGTAAGGTTTGATCCCGCGCCCGACGAACGCGCGCATCAGTCGGCGACGCAGTTCGTTGGCGACCCTGCCTTGATTGAGCGGCAAGGTCTTGAATCTGACGCTGATCGTCGCCGCACCGTCCGCCAGAGACACGATCCCGAGGACTTCGAGCGGCGCGAGCACCACCGATCCCCAGGTCGCGTCCTGCTGCATCTGGGTGCCCACCTCCTGCATCGTGCCGATGACGCGGTCGATGTTTTCCGTGTACGCGACGCGCATCTCGACCACCGCGTAGACAAACTGTTTGCTGAAGTTCGCCAGTGTCGTAATGGTGCCGTTCGGGAACACCTGCACGGCGCCTTCGCCGTCGCGCAGCACGATCGTCCGCAGATTGATCTGCTCGACGCTGCCCTGCACGCCGTTGATGCGCGCCACGTCCCCGACACGAACCTGATCCTCGAGGATCAGGAAGAAGCCGGAGATCACGTCGCGGACGAGGTTCTGCGCGCCAAAGCCGACGGCGAGCCCAAAAATGCCGGCGCCGGTGAGGATCGGCACGACGTCGATCGCCAGCTCGCGCAGCAGCATGAGACCGGCGACGAACCCGACGGCCGCCGTCACGAGGCTGCTCATAATTCCGCCCAGCGTCGTCGCGCGCCGCTGCCATTCGAGGTCGGTGGTTGCGTGGCTGCGCGAGAGCTTGAACTGGAGATGCTCGATCGCGAGATTGGCCGCGCGGATGATGACAAACGCCCCTGTGATGATGATGACCACGTTGACGCCGTGCGTCGCCGCCCACCGGGCGATCTCGCGCGGGTCCCAGCGCGCCTCCGAGATCCCGAACCGCGACAACGCCAGCGACACGCTCGCAATCGCGGCCACGCCGTACGCCAGCACGGTCAGCGCACCTGTGAGCTGCCTGGCCCGCGCATGAACCGCGGCGCGGTTCTCGGTGCCGACGATGTCGAGCGCGTCGAGCAGGCGGCGAACCACCGTGTGCGAGACGCGGACGATGACCGCGGCGGCGAGGAAGGCGATGACCACGGCGACAACCGTGGTGTAGTTGAACGAAGACATCAGAGTCGATGGATCTTAAGGTAGTTAGCGCCGCGGCGCGTCAGGTCGGCACTGATGTTGACGAGCACGACAGCCGCGCCTGAGGGGACGAGGCCACGCGCCACCAGCTCGCGCCCGATCCGTGGGCCGGCGTC
>JBPYEE010000498.1:0-5580 GCA_051985095.1 Vicinamibacterales bacterium
CGATGTTCGGATGCGCGCGTGCTTCGAGACTCGCGATCCACCGGCCCAGGCGATGTGGCACGCCCGTCCGACTCGCGACCGTTCCGTTCCGTCGTGATGTTCAGAGCGGATTCTGCGCCGTGCCGCCGGTCGATGGTTGTAGTTCAAGAGACCGCCCAGACGCTCACGACAGGCGACGCGTGCTTGATGGCAATCCAGGCTTGACCAACACGCTGCGATCGCATTGGCTCGGCATCGCAATTCAAACGCTGTACGGCTCACAAGCTCAGGAACGTGCAGTCCAAAGGCGTCGGCGCGGTTACGCGAAGAGCGGATGGAAGATTATCGTCGCATGATCTACCGCGAGACAGTCGCCGCGGGAGAAGAAGCCCGAACGCGGTTTACGAAGAAGGGGCAGTTCGCTGCCCCGCCGTCGTGGAAAGCTTGAAGGAAGCTGGTGATGAGCTGTTCATTTTTCTGCGCTTTCCCCGGTCGCAGCGGAGGCCCTGCGCACGACGAATGCCCTCGAGCGCATCAACGAGGAATTCCGCTGTCGCACCAAAACGCGGGCGAGCCTTCCTGGTCACGACGCTGTGCTGCTGCTGCTGCTCTTCGGGTTGCTTCGCAGCGGGCAGATCAGGCTGAGAACGCTCGATGGCCATCAAGACATGAAGGAGGCGGAGAAGGCTGCGTAGTCGAGATCACAAATGCCGGATGGACGCGCGGAACCTTTCCGCCGCTTGACAGACACGGCCACGACTGACAGTACGTCGAAACTCGATCACGGGATTCGGTCACTGCTCCGAGCTGCCGTGACGCGTGCGTTGATCGAAGGCGCTCCATCTGTTGTCCTTTTTGTCGCTCGATGCTCACATTGCCTGTAATTTCAAGCACATCGTCTCTCTCCTCTACTGGTCGAGCACCTCGAATCACTCGCTTAGACATCATTGAGGCGTAGGCGCACGACTTGCACTGTTCGTTGCGCGCCATCCGCCTCGGCTGTTTCCGCCATAACATCCGCGCTAGAACGAGGACCCCGCGCCCATTCGTTGAATCCGGTATGTGGAATGAGGGAGAAAAAGCAGTGAGCATGACGTTGCAGCGATGCACTTGTTCACAGACGTGTCGAGCGGGCCGTTGGCTCATTCTGGTGACGACGGCCATGTGGCTCCTGTTCAACGGGCTCGCTGCGGGTCAAGACCCGGCACGAGCCACTGCGAACGGAAAACCGGTGATGCCGGTATCTGACTTGCCGGCATTGAGCGCCCCGTTCCTGCTTCTCTCTGGCGCCTCTGGCGCCAACGTCACCGATGCGGCGCGACCGGTCGGAACGGCCGGCGCGAAGGGCATCGCACTCGCCTTTCTCCAGAACCCGAGTGACGCCCCGGCGGGTGTGCGCCGCATCACGTTCGAGCAAGCGCAGCAGCTTTCAACCGCGGCGAGCGACCCCCTCGTGCGGCTCGGACAGCTCCAGGTGGAGGTGGCCAAGCAGCACCGGCTGGGCGTGCAATCGCTCTACATTCCCGAACGTCAGCACGCTGTTTTGAGGATCTGAACTTCAACAAACATCCAGGCGAACTGTTGACGGTGCAGCGTCCGTTCGTTGGAACAACCGTCGGGATTCCGGTGAACATCGTCGCGCAGAATCAGATTTGGTGGAATTTTGCCGTGTTTCAGGCGCTCATGCCGCTTTTGAGCGTCCATCAACTCGCGAAAATCGCACGTGCGAACGAGAATATCGCCAAAGCCAAGGCCGGATTGCCGGTATCGGAAACGACGAGCCGCGTCGAGAAGACCTCCTACGATCTACTCGTTGCGCAGCGGGAGTTGATTGTCGCCGCCGTCGAGTCGAACAGAGTTCGAGCAAAGTATGTGACGGTGAGCGCGCCAGTCCCGAGCGATTCGACGGAACGACAAACCGACATGCTCGGGGCCGAACGATCCCGTGTGCTTGCCGCCGGTCGGGTCACGGCGCTGACCGAGTCGCTCAACGAGATGTTCGGTCTGTCGGAGGGCACACGACTGGAGCCCATGCCACCCGAGCCCTTCGTGGAAAACCTGTCGCTGAGCGACGCCATTGCTAGTGCCACAATGAGTAACGCGGAAGTCATCGAAGCCGAGCAGACCGCGGCAAAGGCGGAGGCAGGCTCGACACTAGCGAAACTGCAGTATATCCCTAGCATCTCAGTGGCTCGTGGCACATCACTTCGATCGCGATCTTCACCCAGTTAACAGGTCACAGCTGCGGAAGTCCTCGACCGTCTCTAAACAGTCGAGGCGTTCGCACATGAAAGTGCAAAGGAACAAGAGGAGATGAAGGGCCAACATGGAGCACATAGTCTAGAGAAAAGAGCAAAGACTCTCTACACAAAGCGGGTGCTCGGCGTCGCACTCTTCGTCTTATCGGTGCCCTGCGTCTTGGTCACTTGGGCCTCCGCTCAGCAATCCGCATTCTGTCGGAGGGGTGCGAGCGGGGTCTGATAAAGACCAGTCCGGTAACCCTCGCTCAACACAGTTTCAATGCAGACTAACCTCTTCAAGACATTTCCGCTGCGCGAGGTGGCCGCGGAGCACGCGCTGATGGAAGGGAGCACCCATATTGGCAAGATCATGCTCGTGGCGGGTGAGTCGGCGGAGTGATTGGGTCCCAGTCCTTCGTTGCCCTCCAGCACAGAAATTTCCGGCTGATCTGGGTCGGCCTCCTCGCGTCCTTTACCGGGTCGATGATGCTGAATGCAGTGCTCCTCTGGCACGTGTCGCTGCTCGTGTCGCCAGAGAAGAGGAGTCTGGCGCTTGGCTTGGTCGGCCTGGTCCGCGTCGTGCCCGTCGTGGTCTTCTCGATGATCGCCGGGGTTGTCGCCGATGTATGGGATCGCCGGCGGTTGATGCTGGTCACACAGACCGCGGCGGCGCTTGTCGCGCTCGCGCTTGCCGCCCTCGCCTTTGCCCATACCCGGAACGTGTGGCTGATCTACGGCCTGGCGGCAGCCGGGTCGGCCGTCGGCGCGTTCGATCTGCCGGCGCGCGAAGCGTTGGTACCGACGCTTGTTCCACGCGAACACCTGCCGAACGCGATCAGCCTGAACACCATGATGTATCAGGCGGCGTCGGTGGCCGGCCCGTCGCTGGGTGGCATCCTGATTGCGGTCGCGAGCGTCGGGGCGGCCTACGTCGCCAACGCAATCTCGTTTGGATTTGTCGTCATCGCGCTACTCATGATGCGCGGCCTCCCGGAGCGGCAGGTGCCGGCACCCGGCGTACGCGACGACGTGTCGTGGCACGCAGCGCTCGAAGGCCTGCGGTTCGTATTCCGCGCGCCGCTCATCCGGTCGACGATGCTGCTCGATTTCTTCGCCACCTTCTTTTCGTCGGCGATGACGCTGCTGCCGATCTTCGCCCAGGACATCGTGCGCGTCGGCGCGCGTGGCTACGGATGGCTGTACGCAGCGCCCGCGGTCGGGGCCGTGGCCATGAGCGCGGTCATGGTGCCGATGACCGAGCGGATTCGACGTCGCGGGCCGACGCTGCTGTGGGCCGTGGGGGGCTACGGGCTCGCGACAGCGGTCTTCGGCTATTCGCGATCCTTCTGGCTCACCTTCTCCTGCCTCGCGCTCACCGGCGCGACTAACACGGTCAGCGTGATCATCCGCAACGTCATCCGGCAGCTCGAAACGCCCGACCGGCTGCGCGGGCGCATGACCGGCGTCAACATGGTCTTTTTCATGGGCGGACCGCAGCTCGGCGAACTCGAGGCGGGGGCGGTCGCCAGCCTGTTTGGCGCTCCCTTCTCGGTCGTGAGCGGCGGCGTGGCGTGTCTCATCGCGACCACGTGGGTCGCCGCCGCGACGCCGGCACTCCGGCGCTATCACAAATGACGGTGATCGGTCTCATCTCCGACACGCACGGCCTCCTGCGTCCGCAGATCCGTCAAGTTTTCAGCGGCGTTGACTTGATCCTGCATGCCGGAGACGTCGGCGGCGCCGCGGTGCTCAGCGCCATCGCGCCAACCCTCGCCGTGTACGGCAACGTCGATGACCGACACGATCCGGCGCTGACGGCTGAACGCAGCCTCACGATCGCAAAGATGATCAGCCTCGTGATCCATTGGCACGGCGGGCGTCATACCGAGGTCCGGGTGCCCGGACCTACAAGCGGCCGGACGACGCGCTGCACGGATGCTGAGGCGATTGCTCTCGTACGACGCATGGCGGGTCACTGGCGCGACGAGGCGACCGCGGCGCAGCTGAACCTGCTGGGGTGGCGCACCGTGACGGGCAACCACTTGACTCGGATGCGGGTGCGCGAACTGCGCAGCCGACTCGACCAGCCTGCGTGCGATCCGACGCAGCGAGCGTGGCTCACGGCGACGACCGCCGCACAGCGGCTCGGGCTCAGTCAAAGCTATGCCGGCATGCTGCTCAAGCGCGCGGCATCATCCCCGGCACGCAAGCCGTCCCTGGCAGCATCTGGTGGGTCGATCCCGTGGGGCTCGACTCGCAGAAGCTGCGTGACAAGCTACGCGCTCTGAGCGAGCGGCGTCGGGTACACCGGCATCACGACGATTGCATCCTCCGAATTCCTCGGCATTTCCGACGTGTAGTCTGAGGAGGCACTAATGTCGCCCGCGCCTTCACGTCGCCGAGCAGCGTCCCGAGCCGGTCCTCGCGAATGTAGGTGTTCTAGCAAGCGCCGCCGAAGTTCGTGCAGTGGCAGTAGATGTACTTGCCCTTCTTGCGCTCCGTGATGGCGCAGCCGCAGATCGCGCACGTCGAGAGCCCATCAACGCGTGCCGCTGCCTCGGGTGCCGAGCGGGTGACCGCCGGTGCAGAATTGCCTGCACCTGGTCAAACCTGTCGCGCGTGATAAGCGGCTCGTGTGAGCCTTGATACCGTCGCCCAAACCACATGAATTCCCCGTAGTAGCCTTGCGATGGGCGTCATCGACATGCTCGGCGGCGCGTACACAGCGCCGCCAGCGAAAGCACCACTGACGCGGGCCTTCCGACCTCGTCTGTCGTTTGTTCCCGCGCCGTCCCTGGCCGCGCCTCGAAGCGCTGACAGGCTGGGGCGCGCTGATCTGGCTCACGTTGCAGGCGAAGTGGGACCTTTGGCACGCCATCAAGGCCCGCGGGCACAGACCGAAGGTCCGCCGTCTGCGCAAGACCGCACAGCAGCGGCGGCCGCCACTCACACGGCGCGGACGAGATCCCGACAGCCAGCCTGTTACCGTACACGACGGCTGGGCGCAGATGAGCCTGCGAAGAACTGGCGGCAAGCGATCAGCATCAAACGGCGGCAAAGCGATACGGCTGTTGCCAAGATGTTGCCGACAAACTCAGACAAATCTGGTCGACTCAAGAAGATTCGAGATGACCATCTTCGCTGCTACTTCCGATCATCGGACGTGGTGTCCGAGTGGTGCATACCCGAGCCGATTGCCGCAAGACGATCATTTTTTGGTGTTCAAGGATCCAGCCGGTCTCACCGCGGATATTGAGAACGCCGGGTTTCGAGTCCGCGCCAGCCGATCCAGTCATCCGAGCCGTGAAGGGATTCCTGTTCGGTCGGCAGCAATCGCCGCCATCCTGATCGTTTGGAACCT
>JBPYEE010000499.1:0-19024 GCA_051985095.1 Vicinamibacterales bacterium
ACCGACGACGATCTCGCGCGACTGAGGGGATCGCGTGCAATAGGAGGGGTGCGTGAGCCTGCTTGACGGCCGCGTCGCGATTGTCACGGGCGCGAGCAAAGGGATCGGTCGCGTCATCAGCCAGCAGTTTGCCCGCGAGGGCGCCCACGTCGTCTGCGCCGCGCGGACCCGCGCGCTCGTCGACGAAACGGCAGCGCTCATCGCCGCCGGAGGCGGCCGGGCGGTCGCGGTAACCGCCGACGCCGCGACCGAAGCAGGCGCCGACGCGATTGTCGCCGCGGCTCTCTCGGCGTTTGGCCGTCTTGACACGCTCGTCAACAACGCCGGCGACGGCGGGCCTACCAGGCCCGTGCAGGACTATACGGCGGAGGACTGGTTCACCACGATCAACTCCTGCCTGACCAGCTCCTATCTGTGCGTCCGATTCGCGGTGCCGCACCTGATCAGCGCGGGGGGCGGCGCGATCGTCAACATCGCCTCGATGGCAGGACGGCGCGGGCTCGCGTACCGGATCGGCTACTGCGCGGCGAAGGCGGGACAGGTCGGCATGACCTACGGGCTGGCGCTCGAGCTCGGGCGCCACAACATCACGGTCAACGCGATCGCGCCGGGGGCGGTCGCCGGCGACCGCATCGACCGTGTCATCAAGGGTCAGGCCGAGGTCCGCGGCCTCGATCTCGAACGTGTCCGCCAGTCGTTCGTCGAGCGATCACCCCTGCGGCGGATGTCGCAGCCCGAAGACATCGCCGCACTGACGGTGTTCTTGTGCAGTGATCACGCCCGGAACATCAGCGGCCAGTGCATCCCGGTCACCGCCGGCGAGCCGGCCTGACGGCGGAGGGGCGGTTCTCCGACCGCACGCGGCACGGCTACTTGATGGCCAGCGGGTTGATCGGGGATCCGACGGCGCCGGTGATCGGCAGCGGCGGCGCGACGAAGAAGAATTCATAGACGCCATCAGTCGCGCAGTCCGCCGCCAGGACGTCGAGATAGAAGATCTCGCCGATCGTCAGTCCCATGTTGGGAATAAAGACCTGATGGAGCGGCTGATAGGTATCGGGAAACTCGTTCGGGCGGACCTCCATCCCCCAGGTGTCGGTCGCGATGGCCGCGATTTGCGATTGCGACACCCAATCCGCCGTGTGGAACGACAGGCCAGGGGCATGCCCTCCCGCGTAGTCACCCCAGCCGCCGCGGTGCTCGCAGAGCGTCATGTGGCCGGTGCGCACCAGGAGCACGTCACCGGCCCCGACGGTGACGCGCTGCGCCGCCAGGGCGGCGTCCAGGTCGTCGGCTGTGATGGCGTAGCCCGGCTCGAGCCACTGAACGCCCTTCGCGCGCGCAATGTCCAGCAGCACGCCCCGCGAGACGATGCCGTTGGCGACTTTGTCGATGCCGTTGCGTCTCGCACCGCGACTCGAGACTTCGTTGGCACTGTACCCGTTGTACATCGTGCCGTCTTCGAAACAGTGGCTGAGCGCATCCCACTGTGTGGCGCACTGCAGCGGCATGATCACCATGTCGTCGCTGAAGCCGACGCCGCCGGGAAACGGAATCGCACCCGTCGTGCAGTCGGGGCCGGTGATCATCATGCGATGGATCGGATTGAACCGGCGCGGCTGATTGATCTGCGGCCCTTTCGCGTTGAACGGAATCGCGAGTGAAAACACCGCTCCGCGCTTCACGAGTCCGGCCGCGAGGACGATCCGGTCCGTCGTGATGTAGTTCAGCGTGCCACGCTCGTCCTCCGGCCCCCACTTGCCCCAGTTGCGCAACCGTTTCCCGGTCTCGCGGATGATGTCGGCCATGGGCGGGGATCATAGTCCAGTGATCGATTACACTGCTCGTCCAGTGCGTGCCGTGTTGTGCAAAGCGTATGGCCCACCCAACACGCTGGTCGTGGAGGAGGTCGCCGCCCGCGCGCCATCCGCGGACGAGGCGCTCGTGTCGGTCAAGGCGGCGAGCGTCAATTTTCCGGATGTCCTGATCATCGAGAACAAATATCAAATCAAGCCGCCGCTGCCGTTCTCGCCCGGCAGCGAGCTGGCTGGCATTGTCGCCGCCGTTGGCGAGAAGGTCACGCAGGTCAGGGTCGGCGACCGGGTGATGGCCATCACCGGCTACGGGGCCTTCGCCGAAGAAGTGCCGGTCGATGCGACACGCCTGCTGCCGATTCCGCCGGGTATGGACTTCGTCACCGCCGCCGCGTTCGGCCTTGCGTACGCGACGTCCGATCACGCGTTGCGCGATCGCGGAGCCTTGAGGCCCGGCGAAACGCTGCTCGTCCTCGGCGCCGCCGGGGGTGTCGGCCTCGCCGCCATTGAGATCGGGAAGGCGGTCGGCGCGCGCGTGATCGCGTGCGCGTCGAGTGATGACAAGCTGGCGGTCTGCCGCGAGCACGGCGCCGATGCCACCATCAATTACGCCACCGAGGATTTGCGCGACCGAATCAAGGCGCTCACCGGCGGCACGGGACCGAACGTGATCTACGACGCCGTCGGGGGACCCTACACCGAGCCCGCGCTGCGATCCATCGCGTGGCGCGGCCGGCTGCTCGTCGTCGGCTTCGCGGCCGGCGACATTCCGAGGATTCCGCTCAATCTGACCTTGCTCAAGGGCTGCGCGATCGTCGGCGTCTATTGGGGCGATTTCGCACGTCGCGAGCCGGAGCATTTCGCCGCGTCGATGCACCAACTCGGCCGCTGGTTCGCCGAGGGCCGGCTGAAACCGCATGTCTCGGCGAGGTTTCCGCTCGACCGGGCGTCCGACGCGCTGGCGCTGATGGCGTCACGGCAGGTCAAAGGCAAGGTCGTCCTCACCGTATAATCGCGCGAGTCTCCAGGGAGGCCCACATGACGCGCCGTCTGCTTGCTGCTGTTGCTCTCGCGACGACCCCGGTGGCGTTCGAAGCGGTCACGTCGGCGGCCCCACCGGCGGCCGGCACCGCGTGCGCGAACCTGGCGGCGCTGACGATTCCGTCGGTCACCATTCGATCTTCCACCGCCATTCCGGCCGGGGAATTCACTCCGCCGGGCTCGCGCCAGGAGATGACGCTCCCCGCGTTCTGCCGCGTCGAGGCGACCGCACGCCCGACCACCGATTCCGAAATCAGATTCGAAGTCTGGCTGCCACCGGCCGAGTCCTGGAACGGAAAATTCCAGGGCGTCGGCAATGGCGGCTATATGGGATCGATCAGCTATCCGGCGATGGCGACGGCGCTCCGCAAAGGGTACGCAACGGCAAGCACCGACACGGGGCACATCGGCGATGACATGCGGTTCGGACAGGGACACCCGGAAAAGATCGTCGACTATGCGTACCGTGCCGTGCACGTGATGACGGAGACGTCGAAGCTGATCGTGCGCGACGCTCAGGGCCGGTTCGCCGATCGCTCGTACTTCGTCGGCTGCTCGGCAGGCGGCCAGCAGGCGCTCAGCGAGGCGCAGCGTTTCCCGGAAGATTACGACGGCATCGTTGCCGGCGACCCGGCGAACAATCGGATTCGTCAAACGTTCGGGTTCCTGTACTCGTGGCTGGCCACGCACACCAGGGACGGCGCGCCGATCCTGTCGCAAGCCAAGCTGGCGCTGCTGACGAAGTCGGCCATCGACGCGTGCGACGCGATCGACGGGTTGAAGGATGGCGTCATCGACGACCCGCGGCGCTGCCACTTCGATCCGGCGAAGCTGGTCTGCAAAAACGGCGCGGACGATCCGACGTGCCTGACGCCGCCGCAGGTCGACGCGGCGAAAAAGATGTACGACGGGCTGAAGAGCCCGAAAACGGGGGAACAGATTTATGCCGGATGGCCGCGCGGCAGCGAAGGCTTCGGAGACAGCGCGATCCAGAGCTGGCGCACGTACGTCCTGGACCCGACCGAACCGATGCGTCTCGGGTTTTTCAAGTACTTCCTGTTCCACGATCCGAATTGGGACTACCGCACCGTTGATTGGGATCGCGATCTGGCCTACGCCGAACAGAAACTCGGGTTCTTCGCGCCGACCGAGCACGATCTCAGCGCGCTCAAAAAGCACGGCGGCAAACTGGTGATGTACACCGGCTGGATGGATCCGGTCGTGCCGCCGCAGGACACGGTCAGCTATTACGAAGGGGTCGTCAAAGCGATGGGCGGCGGCGAGAGGACTCGGGACTTCTTCCGGTTCTTCGTGGCCCCAGGCATGGGCCACTGCAGCGGCGGGCCAGGGCCCGACCAGTTCGACACGCTCGGGGCGGTCGAGCAATGGGTCGAGCACGGCGTCGCACCCGACCGCCTGATCGCGTCGCACGCCACTGCCGGCAAGGTCGACCGGACGCGGCCGCTCTGTCCCTACCCGCAGGTGGCACACTGGCGCGGCACCGGCAGCAGCGACGAGGCGGCCAACTTCGCCTGCGTCGCCCCGCCGCCCCCCGCACCGGCGCCGAAGACCACGTCCACCGGCGGAACCCGCTGAACGCCGCCCGACCTACTGCGAGAGTCGACGAGCCTCCTGCGCGCGTTCGAGGAAATCGAGTTGCGGCTTGAGGAGGTGGCTCTTCGCCTGCACCGTATCGCCCAGATCGAGATACGGCTCGTTGGCGGCATCGTACGGCGTCCAGCGCGGAAGCGCCGCCCCGTTTGGATCGCCGGTGGTCGCAAAGTTCACCCAGTAGCTCGACATCTGGTCCGACAGCCGGCGATCGATGTCGGTGTAATGAAACGCCGGATTTCGCAAATTACCGAACACATAGGCTATCTCTGAGGCGTGGTACGCACCCCACTCGGCCGCGCGCGGGCTGGGCGGAACGTGCGAGAACTGGTACAGGAACGCGTGCGTCCCGCCGGCCGCCACCATGCGCGCCCACGTGCGCATCTCGAGGGTGAAGGTGCGGTCGCGACCGAGCCCGAGCATCGCGCCCGGAATGTCGGCGTCGCTCTTGACCGGATACACCGCGTCGATGTCTTTGGCGGCGTCGCCGAACTGCGTCGCAACATACTTCCGGTAGTCATCCATCGTTTTGGGGAACTGCGCCGGATTACTCAGCGTCGTCCATTCGTTCGCGTTCGAGCCGACCAGGACCGGCACGTTGCTCTGCTGGTGTTGCGCGAAAATCGCCCGCACCTCTTGCGGCAGCACGTATCCGTCGACGGTGACACTGGTACGGAAGGTCTGAATCGACTGCAGCCGGTCGGCGGGGATCGCGCGCAGCGCTGACAACGACTCGGCCCCCAGCGCGGTCGCCAGCGCGACGCCGGCCTTCTCCGCGTCGGCGAGCCGGGCGACGCGGGCGAATTGGCCGCCGCTCTCGCCGATTGCGCGATGGAACAGGCCTTTGGCGAGCGGGGTGGCCTGGACCACGTTCACGCTCCACGATCCCGCCGACTCGCCAAACACCGTCACGCGGGCGGGATCACCCCCAAACGCCGCGATGTTGCGCTGGACCCACTTGAGCGCGGCGACGTGATCGAGGATCGCGTAGTTGCCAGACGCGTGTTCCGCCGACTCTGCGGTGAGTGCGGGGTGCGCGAGGAACCCGAACACGCCGAGCCGGTAGTTCGTCGTCACGACAACGACCCCGCGCCTGGCCAGCGCGGCGCCGTCGTAGGTCGGTGTCGCGCCCGACCCGCGCGTCCACGCCCCGCCATGGATCCAGACCATCACGGGCCGCTTGTCGCCTTCGCTGGCGGTCGTCCACACGTTCAGATAGAGACAATCTTCGTTTGTGGGTTCCGGCGCGCTCGCATACGGCGACCCCGCCGGATACGGCGTCTGCATGCACTGCGACCCGAAGGCCGTCGCGGCTCTGACGCCGCTCCACGGCGTGACGGGCTGCGGCGCTCGCCATCGCAGTTCGCCGACGGGCGGTGCCGCAAACGGAATGCCCTTGAAGACACGTACGCCGTCGGCCGACGCGCCGGCGATCTGTCCGCCATCCACGCGGACGACATCCGAGGCCGCGGAGCCGAGATAGCTGGCGCCGAAGGCGAGCGCCGCGACGAGGCCGACGAGTGATGACCGCCGACGAATGCCTACCATGTGATGACTCCTCGCGCGCCATCGCTCGAAGCGAGAGCGTCCAGTGCGTCGTTGACCCTCGAGAGCGGATAGGTGCGGGCCACGAGCTCCCGCAGTTTGAGACGGCCCTGCTCGAAAAGCGTGACCAGTCGCGGGATGTCCTCCGCCGGTCTGCCCGACCCGTACACCGAGCCGATCAGCTTCTTCTCCTGCATGACGAACGGAAACATGGCAAACGATCCCTGACTGTCTGCGCGCGACAGGCCGGTGAGGACCACGGTTCCGCCTTTTCGGAGCGCCTCGAGCGCGGTCGTCAGCGTTGCCGGCGATCCGACGGTGTCGAACACGAAATCGGCGCCCCGGCCCTCGGTGAGCTCGCGGATCGCCGCCGGCACCCCACCGGTTGCGCCGATTGTGTGCGTCGCGCCGAATTGTGTCGCCAGGGCGAGCGGTCGCTCGTGCAGGTCGAGGGCAATGATTTGATCGCTGCCCGCGAGGCGCGCGCCCTGAATGACATTCAAGCCCACGCCGCCAGCGCCGATGACGACGACGGTGGAGCCCGGCGGGACCCGGCCGGCGGCGGTCACGGCACCCACCCCGGTCAGCACGGCACACCCCAGCGTCGCCAGCGCATCGAATCCGACTTCCGGCGTCACCCGGATCGCGCCCTCTTCGGGGACGATCACGAAGTCCGCAAAGCAGGCGGTGCCCAGAAACGGCGCAATCAGCTGCTCGCCCGCGCGGAGATGGCTGGCACCCGAGGGCAGGCGGTTACGATACGTGACCCTGTCGAGCCGTTCACAGAGCACCGCGCGCCCGGCGCGGCAGGCAGCACAGACCCCGCACGCTGGCGCCCAGCAGAGCACCACGTGATCGCCGTTGGCCACGCGCGTCACGTTCGGACCGACTTCACGAACGATCCCGGCCCCTTCGTGGCCGAGCACGACCGGTGTTTTCATCGGCCAATCGCCGCGCGCCGGATGCAGGTCGCTGTGACATACGCCGGCGGCGCGCATTTCGACCAGCACCTCGCCCGGTCCGGGCGAGTCGATCTCGACCCGTTGGACGGCCAGCGGCTTGCCCGCCTCCCACAACACGGCCGCGTGCATCTGCATACGGTCAGGAGGCCTTGGCCGGCGCACGCTGGTCGCGCATCCACGCACGGAGCGCGGCGACATCGCCCGTCACCGTGCGCGAGGCCGCGAACAGCACCAGCGCCAGCACGCCCGCCAGGATTGGGACCAGGAACATCGCCGTGTGGAGGCCGTCAGCCCTGAAGGGTTCGAGCGCGCGGACGTTGAATCCCTTCGATTCGCCGACCAGGCTGCGGAGCTCGGCCGCGATGAGCGACGCAAACGGCAGGGGCGCCACGGCACCGGCGGCGCTCGCCCCTTGAAACGTGAAATAGTCGCTCACCAGACCCGTCCCGACGGGACCGAGCGACGCGCCGAGCAGGTACATCGCGCAGAAGTAGAGGGCCATTGCGGTCCCGCGGAGCGACGGCTCGACCACATCGTGAATCGTCGAATAGACCGTCGAGTAATACGCGTACATCACACCGCACCCGGCGCCCATCAACAGCGCAAACCCGACGACGTCGCCAACGGGGCGCAGGAGGCCCAGCACCATCAGCGGCGTGCAGATGACGATTGATCCGCAGCCGACGATCAGGCGACCGTCCACGCGGTGCCGCGACAGCCGGTCGGCGAGCGTGCCGCCGGCGACGAGGCCGAAAATGCCCGAGAAACCGTACACCGCCGCCGCCAGCCAGCCGGCGCGCACGAACGACAGATGGTGATACCGAATGAGGAACGGCGCCAGAAAGGCACCGAGGGCGTACATGTTGAAGTTGTGCAGCGCGCCGGACGCGATCACCCACCACATCGTGGGAATCGACAGTACCAGCAGGAAGGGATTGCCTGCGCGGCACCGGTCGCCGATCGCATGTTCTTCGGCGGTGCCGCGGGCTGGCTCGCGCAGCAGGAGCGCGGCGACGGCACAGATAATGCCGGGGATCGCCGCAACGTAGAAGGCGTTTCGCCACCCCCAGTTCTGCTGGATCCAGCCACCGGCGCCATTGGCGAGGCCGAGTCCGAGCGGGAGGCCGAGCATCCAGACCGCCATCGCCCGTCCCCGCGCGCTCGTTGGAAAGAGGTCGCCGATGAGCGAGGTCGACGCCGGCGAACAGGTGGCTTCACCCACCCCGACGCCGAGGCGCGCGACGATCAATTGGCCGAATGTTCGTGCGGCGCCGGACGCCGCCGTCAGCAGGCTCCACACGAAGACCCCGGCTGCCAGAATGGTGCGGCGCGGGTTCTTGTCCGACAACCGCCCGAGCGGCAGGCCGAAGACCGCGTACAACAGCGTGAACACGGTACCGAGCAGGCCGAGCGCCGTGTCGCTCAACCCCCACTCGCGACGGATCCCTTCGCCAACGCCGCCAATGATCTGGCGATCGAAGAAGTTCATCAGGTTGATCGCGAAGAGCACGATCAGAGCGTATGCGGCTGACGGCGACACTCGACCCTCCGACCTGGCGCGTCGGCGCGCCTAGAAGGGATGCTTCCCGGCCTCGATGACGGCGTCCGCGATCCGGCGACGGAGTGCGATGGCATCGACGCCGGAATGGATCGCCAGCCGCTGCGCGTTGATCGCGAAGGCGTTGTCGACGCCGCGTGCCATCAGCGCGTTGCCCACCTGCCGCGCCGCGGTGACAATGCGCGCCGACGCCTCGTCGGTGTAGATGCGCACCGCGTCGGCCGCGAGGGTCGCCCGGCTGTCGCCGCGCGCCGCCATCTTCTCCGCACGGGCGATCGCGCTCTCCGCGGCGTACACGTCGATGATCACATCGGCAATCTGCCCCTGCACTTCCTGCGCGTCCCTGAACTCGTCGGTGTACGCGGCGGCGGCCTGTCCGAGAAGCGCGATCGCGAGACGCTTGGCGCGCGCGACGAAGTCGCGCTCCGCCGCGAGCGGGCCCCGGGCTGTCGGCGAGGGCCGATCCATCAGGGCGTCGCGGGCCGCCTCGGCGGTGAAGAGCGCGGGCGCCTGTTTCTGGAGGCGCGATGGAATCAACAGCCGGTTGATCTCGTTGGTCCCTTCGTAAATGCGCGTAATCCGCGCATCGCGGTACATGCGCTCGACCGGAAATTCACGCGAGTATCCGTTGCCACCAAACACCTGGACCGCCTGGTCGACGGCCCACGCGAGCGCTTCGCTCGTCCAGACTTTGTTGATCGAGCACTCGACGGCAAAGCCCTCGATCGTTTTCATCACCTTGTGGCCGTCGGTCCGGTCGACACCCTCGAGCGCCCGGTCGACTTCGCCGAGCGTGCGATACGACATCGCGTCGCCGACGAAGCCACGGACGGCCAGGCCAGCCAGCTTTTCTTTGATCAGCCCGAACTCGGCAATCGCCTTGCCGAACTGGCGGCGCTCGGTCGCGTACTTCACCGACTGCGCGAGCGCGAGCTTCACGCCCGCCATGTTGCGGGCGCCGAGCTTGACGCGGCCGAAGTTCAGGACGTTGAACGCCACCTTGTGCCCCTGGCCGATGGTGCCGAGCACGTTCTCGACGGGCACGCTGACGTTGTCGAACATGAGCGCCGTCGTCGAGCTGCCGTCGAGCCCCAGTTTGATTTCGTCGCGACCGCTGACCACGCCGAAGGCGCGCTCGACGAGGAACGCCGTGAACTGCTCGCCGTTGACCTTGGCAAACACGGTGAACAGGTCGGCGAACTGTCCGTTGGTAATCCACATCTTCTGGCCGTTCAGCAGGTAGTGACGGCCATCGGCGCTGAGCGTCGCCGTCGTCCGCGCGGCGAGCGCATCGGAGCCGGACTGCGGCTCGGTCAACGCGTACGCCCCGATGAGCTCCCCGCTGGCGAGCCGCGGCAGGTAGCGCTGCTTCTGATCGTCAGTGCCGAAGTACACGAGCGGCAGGGTCCCGATCGATGTATGGGCCCCGAGCGACCCGCCAAACGAGGGATTCACGGCGATCTGCTCGCCGACATATGCGCTGCTGATCAGATCGAGGCCGAGGCCGCCGTACGCGGGCGGAATCTCGAGGCGCAGCAGATCAAGCTCGCTCGCCTTTCTCAGCAGCTGTCGCGTGAGCTCCCAGTCGTGTTGGTACAGGCGATCGACGACGGGGAGGACCTCCTTGTGCATGAACTCGGCGGCCGTCCGGCCGAACAGTCGCTGCTCATCGGACAACTCTTCTCGAATAAAGATGTCGCCGGCTTCGAGCGTGGAGGTCAGAAACTGGCCGCCGGCGACCGTCATGTGTGTCTGCGTCATGGTGTGGTCACGATATGTTGACACTTCTCGCGGCTGGGAAGTATAAGCCTGAGGTTGTGCCAACCCTCAAGCAATTATTCTCCCTCGACGATCGCGTGGCCATCGTCACTGGCGGATCGCGCGGGCTCGGACAGGAAATGGCGGAAGGACTCGCCGAAGCCGGCGCCGCCGTCATGCTGTGCGCGCGCCGCGACCAGTGGCTCGCGCCGACCGTCGACGCGATGCGCACGCAGGGGTATCGCGTCGACGGGATGCTCTGCGACGTCGCGAAGCCGGACGATGTCCAGGCGGTCGTCGACCAGACGGTGCAGCGATTCGGTCGCGTCGACGTCCTGATCAATAACGCCGGCGTGACCTGGGCGGCGGAGCCCGAAGAAATGCCGATCGACAAATGGCAGAAGGTCGTCGATATCAACCTCACCGGTGCCTTCTTGTTTGCCCAGAGCGCCGGCCGCGAGATGCTGAAGCGGCGGTGGGGACGGATCATCAACGTCGCGTCAATCGCTGGCCTGCACGCCTCGGTGCACGGTCCCCACTACGCGCCGTACGCCGCGACCAAAGCGGGGCTGATGGGCCTCACCCGCGAGCTTGCGGCCACCTGGGGACGCAAGGGGATCCGCGTCAACGCGATCGCGCCGGGCTTCTTCCACTCGCGGCTCGCCGATGCGGCCATCGAAATGACTGAGCCGGCGATCAAGGCGACCGCGCCAATCCCGAGAGTCGGCGAAGCCGGCGAGCTGAAGGGGGTCGCGGTCTTCCTCGCGGCCGATGCCTCCAACTACATTACGGGTCAGACGATCGTGGTCGACGGCGGACGGACAATCGCGTGACGAACCAGCCGCCCTTCGCCGCCCGCGTCTGGACCGCCCACTACGACTACTGGGTGAGGACCGGGCTGACATACCCCGGCCGGCCGCTCGCCGACCTTCTGACCATTACGACGATCGAACGCCCGGACCGGCCGGCGACGCAATTCCTCGGGGCGCACCTGACGTTCCGCGACCTGAAGTGGCGCGCCGATGCCCTTGCCGCCTCCCTCGCGCGCCTCGGCATCGGCAAGGGCGACCGCGTCGCCATCATGCTGCCGAACTGTCCGCAGTACATCATTGCGGCCTTCGGCATCCTCCGGCTGGGAGCGGTCGTCGTCAACGTCAACCCGAGCTATACCGCTCGCGAAGCGCAAATCGTTCTCGCGGATTCGACCGCGCGCGCCGTGATCACGATCGAC
This sequence comes from Vicinamibacterales bacterium, assembly GCA_051985095.1. Lineage (GTDB taxonomy): Bacteria > Acidobacteriota > Vicinamibacteria > Vicinamibacterales > CAVVIG01 > Gp6-AA45. The sequence continues at coordinate 11,521 of JBPYEE010000499.1, forward strand.
GCGCTGGCGCCGCTGCTCGACTCGATTCGCGGCCTGACGTCGCTTGAACGGATCATCGTCACCTCCCTGGCCGAGTATTCGTCTGCGGCGGCGCCGCCGCCGCGCGTCGACGGCACCCTGACTCTGGCAGACCTTCTGCAGCCCGTTGGGCCCGCCGACATCCCCCGCGTGGCGATCGATCCCGAGGATCTCGCCGTGCTGCAGTACACCGGCGGGACGACCGGCACGCCGAAGGGGGCGATGTTGACGCATCGCAACATCTGGGCAAATGTCGTGCAAACCGAGGTTTGGACGAATCCGGCCTACGTCGTCGGCGGGACGGAGAAGTACCTGGTCGTGATCCCGTACTTCCACATCTACGCCTTCTCGGTCTGCATGATGGTGGGTCTGCGCATCGGCGCGCTCCAGATCATCCACCCGAAGTACGACCCCGATCAGGTGCTGGCGTCGATCCGCGAGTTTGAGCCCACGTACTTCCCGGCCGTGCCGACTGTCTTCGTGTCACTGCTGAACCATCCGAAGGTGCATGAATCGGGCCTCGAACGCGTGCGGCTGTTCAACAGCGGCGGCGCGCCGTGTCCGATCGAAGTCCTCGAGGAATTCGAACGCCGGATTGGCCGCCCGCTGAACGAGGGATACGGACTCTCCGAGACCTCACCGGTCACCCATTCGACGCCGCAGCTCGCACACCGCAAAATGGGGACGATCGGGCTGCCGTTTCCCGACACCGACGTGAAGATCGTGGACGCCGAAACGGGCACCCGCGAGATGCCGATCGGCGAGCGGGGCGAGCTCTGCATCCACGGACCGCAGGTCATGAAGGGCTACTGGAACAAGCCCGACGAGACCGCGTACGCGCTCCGGCCGCACGCTGACGGCCGGGTTTGGCTGCACACCGGCGACATCGCGACGATGGATCGCGAGGGCTACACGACGATTGTCCAGCGCAAGAAGGACATGATCATCGTCGATGGCTACAACGTGTATCCCTCCGAAATCGAAGGCGTGCTGTACACGCATCCGGCCGTCCGGCTCGCGGCGGCGATCGGCGTGCCGGACCACTACCACGGCGAGATTGTGAAAGCCTGCGTCGCGCTTCGGCCCGGCCTAACGGCGACCCACGTTGAACTGCTGGCGCACTGTCGCGCGAATCTTGCGGAGTACAAGATTCCGCGCCTGATCGAAATCCGCGACTCGCTCCCGATGAGTGCTGTCGGGAAGATCTTGTACCGCGTGCTTCGCGAGGAACACGCCGCGGCAAGCGCCGCCTCACCACAATGACGATGACCCACGCGCGCCGCAACCTGAGCGGGCTCGAGTACTTCAAGGGTGTCCTAGCGGGCGAATTCCCGCTGCCCCAGATGCTGCGGCTGCTCGGCATGCGTCTGGTCGAGGTGGACAAGGGCCGTGTGGTCTTCGCAACCGCCGTCGAGGAACGGTTCTACAATGGCGCCGGCGTGGCGCACGGCGGGTTCGCGGCGACCCTCCTCGATTCGGCTCTGGGCTGCGCCGTCAATTCGACGACGCCACCAGGCAAACGCTTCACGACGCTCGAGCTCAAGGTGAATCTGACGCGAGCGCTGACCAGTGCGGTCGGCGAGGTGCGCTGCGAAGGCGTCGCGCTCCACATCGGCAGCCGCACTGCGACCGCCGAAGCGCGCATCCTCGATCGACACGGCAAGCTGTACGCCCACGGCTCGACGACCTGCATCGTGGTCGAGTCGGTCGACATTCCCAACGGGTGACCAAATGGCTGATGTGCTCCAATACGACATTCGAGACGGCGTCGCAGTGATCACCATCGACAACCCCCCGGTCAACGCACTCAGTCCGGCCGTCTGGGAGGGTCTCGATCGACTCGTCGCCCGCGCGGTGGCGGATCCGGCGGCCGAGGCGATCGTAGTGATCGGGGCTGGCACGACGTTCGTCGCGGGCGCCGACATCAAGGTCTTCGACACGCTCAAGACGCGCGAGGATTCGCTTGCCCGCTCGGCGACCACCCATGCACTGCTCAAACGGCTCGAGGACGCCGCCAAACCGCTCGTCGCGGCCATTCACGGAAACGCATTCGGCGGCGGGCTCGAGCTCGCGCAGGCGTGCCACTTCCGCGTCGCCACGCAAGATGCCCGGGTCGGCCAGCCCGAAGTGCTGCTCGGCATCATCCCGGGGGCGGGCGGCACGCAGCGTCTCCCCCGCCTCTGCGGCGCCGAGCTGGCCCTCGTCATGTGTACGGATGGCAAACCGGTGTCGACCCCGAAGGCGATGGCTGCGGGCGTAATCGATCAGATCATCGACGGCGATTTGCTGACCGGCGCGATCGCGTATGCCAAGGCGCGGGCGCGCAACGGCGACCTCCGCAAGACGCGCCAACTGCCGCACGGCGGCGATCAGATCAAGGCCGGACTCGTCGCTTGTGCGGCGACGCGGGAGGCGCTGAAGAAAACCGCCAGAGGGACGCGCGCGCCGTACGCCGCCGTTGATGCGATCGAGGCGGGCCTGCAGCTGGACTTCGACGCCGGGTCGCAGCGCGAGCGCGAAATCTTCGCCGACTGCGTCGTTTCGACGGAGTCGAAGGCGCTGCGCCACCTGTTCTTCGCCGAACGTGAGGTGGCGAAGGTGCCGGACGTGCCCCGCGACACCCCGACCCGCGAGATTCGGCGCGCCGCGGTGGTGGGCGCCGGCACGATGGGCGGCGGGATCGCGATGACGTACGCCAACGCCGGAATCCCGGTGCTGCTGAAGGACATCGACGAGGCGGCGCTGCAGCGCGGGCTGGCGACGATCCGGAAGAACTACGAGGTGACGCTGTCGAAGGGCAAGCTGACCCCCGACCAGGTGCAGCAGACACTGGCGCTCGTCACGCCGACGACGACGTTCGAAGGATTCGAGGCGGTCGACATCGTGGTCGAGGCCGTGTTCGAGAACATGGAGCTCAAGAAACAGACCTTCGCCGACCTCGGGCGGGTGACGCGGCCCGACTGCCTCCTCGCATCCAACTCCTCGACGCTCGACATCGATGCCTTTGGCCAGGCCAGCGGCCGCCCGGCGCAGGTGCTCGGCCACCACTTCTTCAGTCCGGCCAATGTCATGAAGCTGCTCGAAATCGTGCGCGGCCGCGAGACGAGCAAGGAAGCGATTGCGACCTCCCTGAAGCTGTCGAAGAAGCTCGGGAAAGTGGGCGTCGTCGTCGGCAACTGCTTCGGGTTCGTTGCCAATCGGATGCTGGCGTACTACATGCGCGAGGCGTACCTGTTGCTCGAAGAAGGGGCGAGCGTGCCGCAGGTCGATCGCGTGCTCACCGAATTCGGCCTGCCGGTCGGTCCCTTTGGCATGCAGGACATCGCCGGAATCGACGTCGGTGCCCGTATTCGTCAGTACCTGAAGTCGATTGGAAAAACGCGCGCGGAGGGTCCGCAGTCCGCGATTCCGGATCGTCTGTTCGAGATGGGCCGCTACGGCCAGAAGACGGGAGCCGGCTGGTACCAGTACGCTGCCCCCGGCGGCCGGAACCGCACGCCGGATCCCCTCATCGAGGAGCTTGCCGGGGACGAAGCGAAGAAACGCGGCATCACCCGGCGCCCCGTGCCTGACGAGGAGATCGTCGCGCGCATCACGACCGCGCTCGCCAACGAGGGGGCGAGAGTCCTCGCGGAGCGGTTCGCCGCGCGCGCGAGCGACATCGACGTCGTCTACGTGTACGGGTTTGGGTTCCCGCGCTATCGCGGCGGACCGATGTTCTACGCGGACACCATCGGCCTGCCGACGGTGTTGTCGCGCGTGAAGGAGTATCGGGCACGGTTCGGCGACTACTGGGAGCCGGCGCCGCTGCTCGAGCAGCTCGTCGCCGAGGGGCGCGGGTTCTACAGCGAGGCGACCCAACCGGTGTAGCGGCGATGGTCGAGATCGACCTGACCACACTTCGCGATCGAGTCGGCCAGGAGCTGGTCGTCAGCGACTGGGTCGAGATCACGCAGCAACGAATTGATCAGTTTGCCGAGGCGACGGACGACCGTCAGTGGATCCACGTCGACGCCGCGCGCGCACTCGAGGAGTCGCCGTTCAAGACGACCATCGCTCACGGGTTTCTGACGCTGTCGCTCATCAGCGCGTTGCTGCGCGACGGCCTCGCCCTGACGGGGGTCCGGATGGCCATCAACTACGGCACCAACCGGTTCAGATTCGTCTCGCCGGTGCCGGCCGGATCCCGGATCCGGGGCCGTTTTACGCTCCAGTCGATCGAAGAGGTGGGGGGAGCTCTGCAGGCCTCCTGGGCCGTGATCGTCGAACGCGAACACAACACGAAACCATGCCTCGTCGGGGAGTGGCTCGTCCGCTACTATTCGCGATAAAATAAGGGTGCCAGCCAGCCATGCCTGACATGGGTCGGCCATGACCTTGAAATCTGTCGGTTCGTTCGTATTCGTCACCGCGTTCTTGTTCGCGGCGTCGCCTGCCGTGGCGCAGCATCGCGGCGGCGGCGGCGGTGGTGGCGGCGGCATGGCGCGCGGCGGCGCCGTCGTCCGTGGCGGTGGTGGCGCCGTTGTTCGCGGTGGCGGTGTGGCGGTCGGCCGACCGGTCGGCGTGGCGCCTCGGGTCATTTACCCGCACGTCGTCGGCTACGGCTACTATCGGCCGTATTTCTACTACCGTCCTGGCATCTCGATCGGCTTCTATGGCGGCTTCGGATATCCGTACTACTACGGGTATCCATATCCGTACTATTACCCGTACAGCTACTACGGGTACCCCTATTCGTATCCGGGATACGGCTACCCCGGTTCGTATCCAGCGTACGGCTATCCCGGCTACTATCCCCCGGCCGATCCGCCCCAACAGCAGGCGCCGCCTCCCCAACAGGGATCGGTAACGACACAACAGCAACCGATGGCCTACGGCGGCGTGCAGATTGAGGGCGCGGTGCATGACGCGCAGGTCTATGTCGACAATCAGTACGCAGGGATCGTCGACGACTTCAACGGCGGCAACAAACATCTGAACCTCACGGCGGGTACCCATCAGATCGAGATCCGTCCCAACGGGCAGCAACCCGTCGCGTTCGACGTGAACGTGCCGGCGAATCAGACGATCACCGTGCGGGTGCCGTAGCGGAATAGATAACTGGGTGAGATGAGTGAGTTGGCGAGTTCGAAACCCGCCAACTCATCCACCTTCCTGACCCAATCGCCACCTTCCCAGATCACGACGCCCGTCGCGTTCACTGGCCGATGTCTTCGTGCCAGAGCTGCGGGTGTGCCTCAATGAAGTCGCGCATCAGTTTCACGCACCGCTCATCCTGCAGCACGTCGACGCGCACACCGCGCGATCGCAGCAGATCTTCCTCGCCGAGGAACGTTCGATTCTCGCCGATGATGACGTGGGGGATCCCGTAGAGCAGGATCGCGCCGGAACACATGGCGCAGGGTGACAGCGTCGTGTACATGATCGACTGACGGTAGATCGCGGCCGGCTGCCGGCCGGCCCGCTCGAGTGCGTCCATCTCGCCGTGCAACGTCGCGCTTCCAAGCTGCAGACGCCGGTTGTGACCGCGGCCGATAATCGTTCCGCGGTGCACCAGGACGGCACCGATCGGGATCCCCCCTTCGTCGCGTCCGCGCTCCGCTTCCGCGACCGCGACGTCCAGAAACGGATCAGTCATCGGCGTATGGTACGCAATTGGCACAAGCCCGACACGGAGGGTAACGGAATGCTCCAAATGGCGCTGGTCTTTCTGGTGATCGGCCTCCTTGCCGCGCTGCTCGGGTTCACCGGGATCGCCGGTGCGTCCATCGCAGTCGCCAAGTTTCTCGCGGGCCTGTTCCTGATCCTGTTCCTCATCTTCCTCATCATCGGGCTCGCGGCCGCGCGACGAATCGGCGACTAGGGGACGATCGCCTGACGTACAATGAGAGCCTCGGCTCAAGCCCGGGCTCTTCAATTTGACTTTCCGGTCGTTTCCACTGTTCTGCGCTACGCTTGCCGCGATTCTGCTCGGCCTTGGCGGCGTGTTACTGAGCCAGTCCTCCGGTGCCGCGCTTACTCTGCTCTCGAAAGACTCGCACCGCACGATTCCGCTGACGACGGTGAACGACCAGGAGTCGGTGGCCCTCGATGACCTTGCGTCGGCATTTCAGCTCACGGTCCAGGACGCGCTCGGCGCGCTGACGGTGGGCTACAAAGGGCGCACGATTCTGCTCACACCCGATCAATCGCTCGCCTCCGTCGCGGGGCGGCTGATTTCGCTGCCTGCGCCCCCGGTCCGGAGCGGGCGTCGCTGGCTCGTCCCCGTCGAGTTCATCAGCCGGGCGCTGGCCCCCATTTACGACACGCGTCTGGACCTGCGGAAGTCATCCCATCTCCTCGTGATTGGAGACCTCCGCGTCCCGCGAATCACCGTGCGCTACGAACCGCTTGCCACGTCCGGCCGCCTGACCATCGATGCGACGCCGCGGGCCGACAGCACTGTCACGCAGGATAATCAGCGCCTCCTCGTCAAGTTCGACGCCGATGCCCTCGACGGTCCAGGACCGTTTCTGCCGCCCCAGAACGCCCTGAACCTCATTCAAGCCGTCCGCGTCGTCGACACCACGACGATCGCCGTCGAGCTTGGAGCGAAAGTCGCCGGGTTCAAGGCCACCAGCCAGCCCGGTGATTCGACCGCTCGTCAGGTCATCGACATTCTCGGCCAGGCGGAGACAACCACGCCGCCGGCTGCACCAGCACCGCCGGCGACGACGCCGCCGCCAGCGGCGGAACTCCCCCCCGCGCTGGGCACACCGGTCCCGACGATTCGGACGATCGCCATCGACCCGGGCCATGGCGGCGACGACGAGGGCGCAAAGGGCGCGGAGGGCACCAAAGAGAAGGACGTGGCGCTCGCGATCGCCCGTCGTGCCAGAGGCGTGATCGAAGCGCGACTCGGTCTTCGAGTGATCCTGACGCGAGACGACGATCGCAACGTCGGGTTCGACGAGCGGGCGGCCATTGCCAACAACAACAAGGCGGATCTGTTCGTGAGCCTGCATGCGAACGCGTCGCTGCGGCGCTCGACGATCGGCGCCTCGATCTTCTGCGCGAGCTTCGGCACAAGCGAGGCCTTGAGCATGACGCCGGGGAGCGCCGACCGAGTCCCGACCTTCGGAGGGGGGATGCGCGAGATTGACCTCGTGCCCTGGGATCTGGCGCAAACCCGACACGTGGATCAGTCCTCGGCGTTTGCGGAGATCCTGGAGCAGCACCTGACCGACCGCATTCCGCTCGCCACGCATCCCGTTGGCCGCGCCCCGCTTCGGCTGCTCGCCTCGGCAAACATGCCCGCGGTGCTCATCGAACTTGGGTATCTCACCAACGCCGACCAGGAACGGATGCTGACGAGCGAGCCCTTCCAGAACGCGTTCGTGCAGGGGCTCTACGAGTCGATCGTGCGTTTCCGAGACACGCTGGCGAGCGGAGCGACGCAGTGAGCGCGCGGCGGATTGGCGTCGTCCTCACCATCGGGCTGCTCGCC
>JBPYEE010000500.1:0-6254 GCA_051985095.1 Vicinamibacterales bacterium
GGGATCGAATCCGCTGGTGCCCGCAATCGGCAAGACGTCCCGGTGACCGCAGCACTCCACCCCCTCGTCTGGAGGACGGCGCCAGCGGCACGATTTGAATTTGGCCATCGCCGGTGTCCACGTCGACTCGACCGTGGTCGAGTTCTGCGGCTGAGACGGAGCGGGCGGCGATGTGGGCGAAAGCGGATCAGCCATCAGCTATTGATTATTCTAGGCGAACGCCGAGCGTCTTTTCCAGAAAGCCCATCGCACGACGCTCTTCAGGCGACACGAGCGTAATCGCACGCCCTTCGGCGTCGGCGCGCCCGGTCCGCCCAACCCGATGGACGTACGTGTCAGCAGAGTCTGGCACTTCGTAGTTGATCACGGTGTGAATCGCATCGATATCGAGGCCGCGCGCGGCGATGTCGGTGGCCACGAGAACCGGGAAGCGGCCGCCCTTGAAGCCTTCGACCGCGATCCGCCGCTGATCCTGGCTGCGGTCGGCGTGCAACGCCGCGCAACGGATTCCGGCCGAGGCGAGCTGGCGCGCGAGTCGATCAGCCCCGATCTTCGTTCGCGTAAAAACGAGCACCGGCCCCTCGGGTCGGCGCAGATGATCGATCAACCACCTCAGCTTGTCGCCCGCGGCCACCTGCTCGACGTGATGCGTGATCGTCTTGGCCGGGGCGCTCCGCCGGCCGACCTGCACATATTTCGCGTCACGGGTGATTTCAAGGGCGTCCTTGACGATCTCGTTCGGCATCGTGGCCGAGAAGAGCAGCGTCTGGCGCACCGGCGGCAGCGCCTGAATGATCCGCCGCACGTCCGGCCAGAAGCCCATGTCCATCATTCGGTCCGCTTCGTCGAGCACGAGCAGCTCGATCCCGGTCAGGTCGGCGTTCTGCTGCCGCATATGGTCCATCAGCCGGCCCGGCGTGGCGACGATGATGTCGACGCCCGCCTTCAGCGCGCGTTCCTGCGCGCCCATCTCGACGCCGCCGTAGACCGCCGCACTCGTGATCGTCGTGTGATACGAGAGACCGTGAATCTCGTCCTCGATCTGCACCGCCAGTTCACGGGTCGGCGCGAGCACCAGCACCCGCGATTTGCCGCTCGGCTCCGCGCCCCGGGCGGCGTCCTCGAGCAGACGCTGCAGCATCGGCACGACGAAGGCTGCCGTCTTTCCCGATCCGGTCTCCGCGCTTGCGATCAGGTCGTGGCCGGCCAAGGCGAGCGGAATCACCGCGCTCTGAATCGGTCGTGTCTCGACGAATCCGAGATCGCGAATCCCTTCGAGCAGCCGCGGGTCGAGCGTGAGTCTCGTAAACGGCAGCGGCGTGGAGTCGCACGGCGTCGGGTCGAGTGTGATGGCCGAGTGTTCGGTTGCCCGCGCATGCGCCGCGTGGGACGGCACCGAGCCCTTACGGCGGAAGCCGCGGCGCCAAGGTCGCTTGCCTGGTTGGTGATGATGCGGGTGATCGGTTGTGTTCGAATTCAAACTGTGGCTAGCGCGCGCGGAACGTGATGATGCCGCGAACCGGGTCGTACGGCGAAACTCCCACGGTCACTCGATCCCCCGGCACAACCTTGATCCGAAAGCGGCGCATCCGGCCGCTGAGCTGTGCCAATACCTCATGCCCCGCGTCACACTGGACGCGGTAAAGTCCACCGCTGTGCACGGCCACAACGGTACCTTGCATGTCGATCAGATCGTCCTTGCTCAACTGCTAGCGTGTCCTTTCCGTCAAACATTGTGCCATACCGAGGGTCCTCGCCACTAGAGGCTGCGGACCGCCGCCTCAACCTGCCCTGCCGACGCCGCGTAATCGCTGCCGGTCAGAAGCAGTGGCGCCCCGAAAGCGACCCGAACGCGTCCCGGCCGTGCCGTCCGCCAGCCCGCACGCAGGACATTCTGCAGCCCGTCGATTCGGACCGGCACCACGGGGACTTCGAGCCGCGCAGCAATCATGCCGATCCCCGGGCGAAATGGGCTAATCTCGCCGGTTTCGCTCCGCTCCCCCTCGGGAAAAATCAGCACGGAAAAGCCGCTGGCGAGCACGTCGCCCATGTAGCGCAGCGTTTGCCGCGCCCCCGCTTCGCGTTGCGGCAGCGGAAACGCGTTGAAGAAGAGGGCCGCCAGATAGTAGTTCAGGGAGTTGGTCAGCCACTCGCTGCGGCGGTGTTCGGCCGGAAAGAAATGCGCTTTGAAGAACTCCTTCGCCATGGCGGGGGCGACGTGATACCGGAAGCGCGCCGGCAGCGCCGCGAGGATCACGGGCGTATCCATGTGGCTCTGATGATTGGCCGCGAAGATTACCGGGGCGTCGATCGTGTTCAAGTGTTCGAGGCCCTCGACCCGGATCCACGCAAACAGCCGGGCCACCGGCAGAATCCACGTGGGCAGGCTGATCCGCCGGATGACCCGTGCCGGCCATGTGCGATTCCAGGCGGGAAAATCAACCGGCTCGAGGACGGCCTCGCTGGCCGTCGCGTGGTCGACGACCGATCGGAGCTGGGCCAGATCGTGCGCCTCGGCGAACGCGCTCTCGTCGATGCGGGTCCGGAACGCGTCCTCAAGCGCGACCATGAGCTCGACGCGATCGAGCGAGCTCAGGCCGAGCTCCTCGATCGTCGTCTGCGGCGAGATCGGTTTCGAGCCCGCGTACTTCGCGAGAAGCGCCGCCAGCTGATCGGTTCCCCGCGCCACTGCCGGCGCGGCCGACGCGCCGCTCCGAACCCACTCCCGAATCGCCGCGCGCTTCAGCTTTCGCGTCCCCTCCGTCCGCGGTAACTCCGTTTCTGGCCAGACGAGCGCGCGGCGGATCTTCTGGTAATCCTGGAGCTGTTTGTTGGCCTCCCGCACCACGCCGTCAGCGTCGACGCCAGGATTGAGGACGACGACTGCGTGCACGCGCTCTTCCGACCCGATCGGCGCCCCCACCACCGCCGACTCACGAACGCCGGTGATGTGATTGAGTACCCGCTCGACGTCCTCGGGAAACACGTTCAATCCCTCGGGCGTGACGATCATTTCTTTCTTCCGGCCGCGAATGTACAGCTGACCGTCGGCGCCGATCTCGCCGATGTCGCCCGTGTGCAGCCAGCCGTCGTCGAATGCCCGGGCGGTCTCCTCCGTCGCGTTGAAGTACCCCTTCGTCACGTTCTCGCCGCGCACGAGGATCTCGCCATCGTCGGCGATCTTCATCTCGACGCCCGCGATCGCCTTGCCGACCGATCCGGACCTGGTGGCGAACGGGTGGTTCAACGTCACGATCGGCGCCGTCTCGGTGAGGCCGTACCCCTGCACGACGACGAATCCAAGTTCCTTCCAGAATTGCTCGAGTTCGGCGTCGAGCGGCGCGGCCCCCACGACGAACGCCCAGAACTTCAACCCGAAACGCCGGTGCACGCCGCGATACGTCCACCATCGTCGGGCGACGTGCTGGCCGCTCGGAGTCGCACGACCATCCGCATCCGTGCGGGCGCGTACCGTCGGATCGATTCGCTGAACATGCTCGCGCAACACATCGAGGATCTTCGGCACCGATACGAGCACCGACACCCGCCGCTTCTTGATCTGATCGGCGATCTCGATCGGGTTGTACCCGCGGATGAAGATCACCGTGCCGGGCAGCGCCGGCGGAATGAAGGTCGCCATCGCCTGGCCGAACATGTGGCTCAACGGGAGGAGATTCAGAAACCGCAGCGGAAAGAACGGTTTTCCCCACTTCCGATATTTGAGGATTTCCTGTTCGATCGGCACGATGTTGGCGAGGACGTTGCGATGCGTGATGACCACGCCCTTGGGCTCGGCGGTCGCGCCCGACGTGAAGATGATTTCCGCGACGTCGTCTCCGGCGAGTGTGGCACCTGACCAAACCGCCGGGTCGACCGGGGGCGGTCCGTCTCCCGTCACGTCCTGTAATTTCCAGACAGGGGCGTCGAGGGCGCCGCGAAGCGGCGGTACGTCGTGGCCGATCACGACCAGCCGGGCAGACACGATGCGGGCGACCCGCGTCAGAAAATCGGGCGAGGCGCGGTAGTCGATCGGGACGACCACGACGCCGAGGAGGATGCAGCCCCAGAAAGCGATGATCCATTCCGGCCGGTTCTCGCTCCAGAAGACGACGGCGTCGCCTTTGCGCAGTCCGGTTGCGTGGAGGCGTGCGGCAAATTGCTGCGCACGCCGGCCGACTTCGCCGTAGGTCAGCGCATGGCTGCGGAACCCATCGTCGTAAACGAGAAACTCGCCGCGCGCGAGCGCCAGATCGCGGAAAAAGTCAACCAGCGTGTCGCGGGCCACGAGTGAACTATGATATACGCCCGCGATGCGAATCTTTCTCACTGGCGCGACCGGCCACATCGGCGGAGCCGTGCTCGAGGCGCTGGTGCGCGCGGGCCACGACGTCACCGCGCTGGTCCGCACGAACGAGAAAGCCAAGCGCGTCGCGAACCGGGGCGTGCACCCGGTGATCGGGAATCTCGCCGACCCTGATTCCTTCAAGGGCGCCGCTGAGGGCCAGGACGGCTACGTGCACACCGCGTTCGATTACTCCGCCAACGGTGGCCCGGCGGTCGAGAAGATCGCGCTCGAAGCGATCGTTGCCGCCGCCAAGCGTCCACGGACCAGCAACGCGAGCGGGCCGCAGAAACGATTCATCATCTACACCTCCGTCGTCTGGATCCTCGGCAAGACGCCTGAGCCGGCGGCCGAAGACGCGCCGATCAACCCGATTGCGATGGCCGCGTTTCGCCCCGCGCACGAACGCATCGTGCTCGACGCGGCGAGCGATCGCCTGCGGACGATCGTCGTCCGGCCAGGCGTCGTCTACGGTGGCGGCAACGGTATGGTCGCCGATCTGTTCCAGTCGGCGAACAACGGGCTGGTGCGCGTCATCGGCGACGGCAACAATCACTGGCCGCTCGTCTACGAGCGCGATCTCGGCGACCTGTACGCGCGCCTGGCCGGACGTGAAGACGCCGCCGGCATCTACCACGCAAACGATGAAGGCGACGAGCGGGTCAACGACATCGTCGGCGCCATCAAGCCGTATCTGTCGTTCAGGCCGGACGTCCGGTACGTGCCGATCGATGAGGCGCGCAGCAAGATGGGCGCCTACGCCGACGCGCTGGCGCTCGATCAGGTCGTGCGGAGTCCACGCGCCCGGGCGCTCGGGTGGACCCCGACGCTGCATTCCGTGTCAGGCAACGCCGCGCGTCTGCTCGAAGAGTGGCGCGCATCACGCAATTAGGAGGGAGCGATGAAGGCGCGAGTGTTGTTCGCGGCCATTGCCAGTGCGGCGCTGTGCGCGTCGCCGGCGGTGGCACAGGACCACGATCCCCATGCCGGCCACGTGATGGAGATGCCGACGGGCCAGCCAGCGGCACCGCGCAATCAGATCCTGCCGCCCGACGCGGATGCCGCGAAGGCGCAGCTCGACAAATCGCCTCGCCACCAGGAATGGGTCGACGTGAAGATGCCGGGCGGGCCGGCCCTCAAAACGTTCGTCGTCTATCCCGAGCGGAGCACCAAGGCGCCGGTGGTCCTCGTCATCCACGAGATTTTCGGCATGCAGGATTGGGTTCGCGGCGTGGCCGATCAACTCGCAAAGGAGGGCTTCATCGCGATTGCCCCGGATCTGCTGTCCGGCAAGGGGCCGAACGGTGGCGGCACCGACTCGCTCGGTGACAAAGTCGGTGAAGCGATCCGCACGCTGACGCCGGCCGATGTCGTGGCCCGGCTCGATGCCGTCCGCGAGTACGCGCTGAAGATTCCGTCCGGCAACGGCAAGATTGCGTCGATCGGGTTCTGCTGGGGCGGCGGGATGAGTGCGCAATATGCCTTCAGCCAGCCGAAGTTGGACGCGGCGGTTTCCTACTACGGACCGCTGCCGACCGAGGCTGCCGCGTACGCGCGGACGAAAGCCCCCATCCTGGGCTTGTACGGCGGCAACGACGCGCGCGTCAACGCGAACATTCCGATCGCCGAAGCGGAGCTGAAAAAAGCCGGTGCCACCTATCAGCCGAATGTCTTCGACGGCGCCGGGCACGGATTCCTGCGGCAGCAGACGGGTCAGGATGGGGCCAACATGCGTGCGACGGAGAAGGCATGGCCGATGACGCTGGCGTTTCTCCGGAAGTACACCGAGAGCGGACCCGCTAAGAGTCGATAGGCGCTTTGGCGGCCGGCGCGACGACCTCCGCGGTCCGCGGTGGTTGCGCCGGCTCGCGCATGCCTTCCCGCAGGTCGACCACCGTGGGCTTGGCTTGCG
>JBPYEE010000501.1:0-5188 GCA_051985095.1 Vicinamibacterales bacterium
TGGTTCACGATCGGCGCGACGGCCTCGCTGCTCCCAATCGAGATCTACGAGCTCGTGCGCGAAGTCCACGCGGTTCGGGCGATCGTGCTGGTGTTGAACGTGGCGATCGTCGTCTATCTCTGGCGCCGCAAGGACATCTTCGAATCGTGAGCGCCGACGCGCGGGCGGCTCACGGCTGCCGGTCGTGCCGGCTCTTCTTGATGATGTCGCGCAGCAGGGCGATCGAGATGCCAATGGCGGCCGCGCCGCCGACGGCCTCCGCCTTGCCGTCCCTCGACACCTGGCCCTTCTCGCGCTCGCGCGGCCCGTAATACAACATGATCGAGCCGCCCACCAGCAGGTACGCACACGCGATCTTTTCCACGAGTGACGCGCCGGTGTGTGCAGACGCCGCGGCCGGCGGCTCGCCTCCGCTCGCGGCGACGGCAACGTTCGCCGACAGCATCGACGCAACGGCGAGGGCGGCGACGCCAGCGCGGATCGTTGTGGATGGAATCGTCACGGCGGCATTATGGCCGGATTTTGGCCCTTGCGGGAAACGGCGGCGGGGACTACTTTAGCCGGGTGGGCCTCGATTACATTCGCGTGTCGTATCCGGAACCACACGCGGCGAGAGGCCGTCAGATGCTCGCCGCCCACCCGGAGCTCCGGACGCTGACGGGACCCGCGCCGCAAAGCGCGCTGTGGGCGGCCGCGCTCGCGGCGACACAGCTGGCCCTGGCGGTGCTGGTCGGCGATCGGTCCTGGTACGTGTGGCTCCCCTGCGCCTACATCGTCGGCGCCACGATCGACCACGCACTCTGGGCCTTGATCCACGAAACGGCGCACAACCTCGTCTTCCGGTGGCGGACGGGCAACCGGCTGGTGGCGCTCGCCGCCAACATCCCCCTGGTCCTGCCAGCCGCCATTCCATTCTGCAAATATCACCTGCTCCACCACCGACACATGGGGGACATGGAATTCGACGCGGGCGTTCCCGGTCCGGATGAATCGCGGGTGGTCGGCCGATCCGCGGCGATGAAGGCACTCTGGCTGGCATGCACCTTCTTGGTCCAGGGCGTGATCCGGCCGAAGCGCATGACGCGCATTCCGATGATCGACCTCTGGACGGTCGTGAACTTTGCGTTTCAGATTGGCTGTATGGCGGCATTCGTCGCGGCCGCCGGCCGGGGTCCGTTCACGTACCTGCTGGTCTCGTCAATTCTGGCGATCGGGCTGCATCCACTCGGGGCGCGGTGGATCCAGGAGCACTTCGCGCTGGTGCCCGGACAGGAAACGTACTCCTATTACGGACCGCTCAACAGAGTGTCGTTCAATGTGGGCTATCACAACGAACATCACGACATCGTGACGGTCCCCTGGTCGCGGCTCCCCCTGATCCGCCGTACCGCGCCAGAGTTTTACGCGGAGATGTACGCCTATCGTTCCTGGACGGAGCTGCTGCTGCGGTTTCTCCGCGACCGCAACATTACACTGTTCGACTACGTGATCCGTCCACGGGCGGCGGCGGCCGGCGAGCGATCAGCGCCCTCATCGGCACCGCCGGGCACCGCGACCGCGGCCGATCTGCCGTGACCGTCACTGCGCCACGAGCTGCGTGAGCACCAACTGGCGGTAGAAGGTCGAGTCGCGGAGGAGTTCTTCGTGCGTCCCGGACTCCACGATGCGGCCCGCCTGGAGGACGATCACGCGATCGACGGTCGCCACCGTCGACAGGCGGTGGGCAATGATAATCGTTGTCGGCCGGTAACCCAGCCCGCGCAGCGCCTCTTGTACGACCGACTCGAGTTCGACGTCGAGCGCGCTGGTCGCCTCGTCGAGGACGAGAATCTGCGGGCGCCGCAAGACCGCGCGTGCGATCGCGACCCGCTGCCGCTGCCCCCCGGATAACTGCACGCCCCGATCGCCAACCTGGGTTTCATACCCGGCCGGCAGGCGTTCGATGAACTCGTCGGCCGACGCGAGCGCCGCCGCCCGTCGCACCTCCTCGTCCGACACGCCGTCGGCCCCGAATCGGATGTTCTCGGCGATCGACCGCGAAAAGAGCGCCGGTTCCTGCATCACGGTGGCAATGCGGGCACGCAACCATGCCGGATCCAGGTCGCGCACGTCGTAGCCACCGACGAGCACCCGGCCCTCGGTGGCGTCGTAGAAGCGGAGCAACAGGTTCAGAATCGTCGATTTGCCGGATCCGGATTTGCCGACGATGGCGACGACTTCGCCGGGCGCGATGGCGAGATCAACGCCGGCCAGCGCGTCCACGCGCGGGCGGGTCGGGTATCGGAACCGCACATTCTCGAGCGCCAGCGACCCGTCGAAGTCAGCCGGCTGCGCGCCGCCATCAGGCGGGATGGCCGCACGCCGCTCGAGCACATCGAAGATCCACTGCGTGGCGCCGACGGCCCGCAACGCCTCCGCGGCGAAGCGCGACGCGTTGCGGAAGCCGCGGGCGACGAGAAGCGCGTACAGCAGGAATGCGATGAACGTCCCGGTGGTCATGCGTCCGGCCGCGATCAGGTTGCCACCGACCCAGATCGCCAGCAGCGCCGCGCATTCACCCGCGACGAGGGACACGCCGCCGAGCAGCGCCCGCGCCTGTACTTTGCGCCGCGCCGCGTCCAGCGCCCGCGCGAGTTGTCGCGCGTAGCGGCCGCGCTCCTGCCTCTCCTGGCCGAACGCCCGGACCGTGCGCAGGCCGGCCAGCACTTCAGACGCGGCCGCGCCCGCCTCCCCGTGCGCGTGCTGGACTTCCGCCGCCAGAATCTTGACGCGCCGCCCGAGGAGCGACGTGGCAAAGCCAATCGGCGGGAGCGCGAGCAGCGTCAGCAGGGTCAGTCGTGGCGAGGTGTACAGCAGCAACGCGGTGCCGAAGACGGCGAACACCGCATTTTTCAGGGTGTCGGCGAATTCCTCGCCGAGGACCCATTCAAGCGGCGGCACGTCCGACCACAGGCGCGTCGTGATCTCGCCGGTGTCGCGGCGATCGAAGAACTCGACATCCTGCCGCAGCAGCGTGTCGAAACACATGCGGCGAAGCCGGATCCCGATCCGTTCGGCGCCGAGGCCGAAGAAATAGTCGCGTCCCCACGTCGCGATCGCCTCGCCGAACAGAATGCCGACCAGGATCAGCGACAGCTGGTTGAGCCGATGGACCTCCCCGCCGCGTATCGCATCGTCAATGATCAGCCGGATGACGTACGGGTAGCCGAGCGCCGTCGCGATGCTGATCGTGACGAAGACCAATCCCGCAAGGTAGGCCCGGCGCTCCGCGCCGATCAGCGCCGCCACGCGGCGCACCTCTGCGAAGACGCCGCGCACGGTCGACCGGTCGGTCATGGCGCCGGCGGCGCGAGCGGCTCCGGATCGATGAGACCGCGCGCGGCCAGACGACGGTCGATCTGCGCTTCGAGCAATTGAAACTTCGACCCCGCCTCGATCGGCGTGTCCCACTGATTGTGCCAGTGCCACGCGAAGGCCCCCTCGTGGAGGTTCGCGCTCGACGGCGTCCGCCTGAACGCCACGAACCGCCTTTCGGCCTGCCAATCGGTGTCGAAGAAGGCGGCGGGCAAGACCGCGATCTGGCATCCTCGCGCGACAGCCCGCGCCAGGTTGTCGCGTCCCCAGCGGAAATTTCCGGGCCGCAGGGCGAGGACGCCGTCGATCAGCTCCCGCGCGAACTGGCTCCGCCGGTGCAGGTGCATCAGGGCGCCGTTATAGAGGCCATCCAGATCTTCCCATTGGTAAATGAACTCGCGATCGAGCAGCGGCCCGAGGTTCCGCAGCAGGACGACGTCCATGTCGACGTACAGGCCACCGTAATTGTGCAGCGCCAGAATGCGGAACAGATCGCCATCGCGCCACACCCGTCGATCCTGCTGATCGTAGATGTCGCGGCGCGTTGCCAGCGCGGTGCCCAGCACTTCCATCTCCGGATGATACTGACGGAACTGAATGCGATCGGCAAACGGCTCGAGCCAGGGATTCGACGACAGATCCCCGTCGGACCACAGCGTCAGCGTACACCGCGACAGATCCTGGGTGGCGAAAAACGATTTGACCGGCAACGCCTGCTTGCGGGCGAACGGCCTGGCTCGCCGGAACCAGCCTGCGCGCCGCTGACGCCAGTACATGTGAAACGAGACCGGCGCCGCCGGATCAGCGTCGGGAATCGACCGGCAGAGGTCGAGGGCCGCTCTCCAGTCGTGATACAGCTCGGAATGTGTCGCCGGTGAGATGTCAGGAATCACGAACGGCTGGCACGGGGGCCGGGCCGTCAACGGCCCAGGAGCGTCGCAGACAGCGTCGTGTCGACGCGGCGGCTCGGCGACAGCGCGTCGTGGACGAGATCGCGGAGCGCCGTACCCGACGTGTCGAGCCGCGTCTGCAAATCGCCGTCGCGCGGTGCCACGCGCAGGCCGGCCGACCAGGCTTCTCGGGCGCGTGACGCGTCCTCGAGCTTGTAGTAGCCGTCGCCCAGGGAGAGGTAAATCCGGGCCGTCAGCGCGGGCGACGTCGCCGAGGTCACCAGCGTCAGGGCGGCTTCCAGATCCGCGACACCCTTATCGGTCCGGTGAAAGATCAGTTTGTCGAAATCGAGATTGATGCGGCCGCGGATGTAGTACGCGAGCGGCGAGGGTTGCTGCGCGATCGCGCGCGTGAGCGCATTCATCGCGTCGAATCCGACGTAGGTGCGCCGCACTTCTCCCACCGTCGGCGCCTTGTCGACGAGCGCCAGTGCGAGACTGATCTGGATATTCGGTCCGCTGCCTCTCCGCTTCGCCAGCTTTTCGAGAAAATCAATCGGCCGGTCGAACTGGCCGGCGGCGACGGCCGCCTGCCGGTAGTCGGACGCGAGGAGCAGGTCTTCCGGCTGTTGCGCGATCTCGGTTTCGAAGCGCTGCAGGCGCGCGACCGACGCGCCGTCGGCAGACGACGCCCATAGAGCGACCAGCAGAAGGAGTCCTCGACCCATACGCCGGCTACCGTTCGAATCGCACCTGGATTCGGAATTGCCGGTATTCGGAGTTGTAGAACGAACCGAACGCCGGCGAGCTCGTGTTCGCCTGCACGTCGGTGGGGAGAAACGAATCGAGTGCGTTCCAGATGCGGACGCCGACCCACGGTTGGAATTTCAGAATCTTCACCCGCCGCTCGATGCCCAGCTCGAGCCGATCGTAGGTCGGAAACC
>JBPYEE010000502.1:0-3747 GCA_051985095.1 Vicinamibacterales bacterium
GACTCGTCACGCGGCTGGGGAAGGCAGCCTCAGTGTTTCGATAATCCGGCAGGAAGCATAATTCGTGCTATCGAAGTACTTCGATAGTACCAAGAAGAAGGAGCTGGTCGGCGATTTCAAGAATGGCGGCCGCGCCTGGCGGCGCAAGGGCGAACCGCATCGCGTCCACGTGCACGACTTCATCATTCGCGATCCGCGCCATGGGAAAGCGATTCTTTCGGGGTCTACGATCTCCGTCGCGACGAAGGGTGGGTCAGTATCGGGATTGACCACGACACAGCCAGCTGCGCGGTCAATGCGATTCGCCGGTGGTGGCAACAGATGGGCGCGACGCCTATCCCCGCGCACGATCGCTCGTGATCACCGCGGACGCCGGTGGCAGCAATGGCCCGCGCGTCCGCCTCTGGAACTGGGAACTGCAGCGGCTCGCCAATCGGACCGGATTGGCGATCACGGTGTGTCATTTTCCACCGGGCACGAGCAAGTGGAACAAGATTGTAAATGGCGACAACTCGCGCGCGAACGTGCAGAATGTCCGTGGAAAAAAGCTCCGCTTAGAACGCCACAGCGAATGACAAAACCGAGCATTTCGTCGCTCACAGCACAGATAGGTAGGTGACGCTACCCTGCATTATGAGTGGCGCTGGCAACGATTTTGGATTCCTTCCTAAGGCCGCAACCAAAAGGAGGAGCCATGAAGGCACAGCGATACGCGATGACTGGTCTGTTCGCGGCTAGCTTGCTGATCGCGTTGCCAGCACCCACGCAAGCCCAAGTACGCCCAGAGTGGTACCGGCAGGTTGAACAGCGAGCCTACGACAATGGCTATCGCGAGGGCCGTGCGGTAGGCGAGCGCGACGCGATCGACGGGCGCGCGTTCTCTTTTGTTCGAACAGAAGTTTACCGCTCGGCGGACGACGGATACCGTCGGGAAGACGGATCTCTGGGCGAATATCGTCAGATGTTCAGGCAGGGATTCGAGGCGGGATACCAAGACGGGTACGATCGCGAGGCACCTTTGGCGGTACCGCGCGCACAGGCGCCTGAACTCTCACCAGCGGCTGATATCGGGTTCCGCGACGGCTACGATGCCGGCGTAAAGGATCTGAAGGATCACGAGTCGTACGATCCGGTGCGATCAGACCGATACCGATCGGCGGATCATCACTACGATCGGCGGTACGGCACCCAAGAGGAATTTAAAGCCGAATATCGACTCGGTTTTGAGCAGGGCTACGAACGGGCGTACAGAGGGCGGTAGGTAAATCCTCGTGGGCGTCGGTTCAAACATAACCGGCGTCCACCGCGCAGTGTCCAGAAATTCGACCGATACTCCGTAACGCGGTCGTCCGAGTCGCGTTAGACGTGTTCCTCGATAAGGGGCTCGTCCGTCAGGTCGAGCACTGTCGAGTGGAACTGGCAGTCAAACCAACGCGTGAACGTTCCAAAGGACCTGGACGTCGGCCACATCGTCCGATCTCGCCACCAGCCATTGAGCTGGTCCTCAAAAGATGACTGGGAAGACCGTGTGGGGTGCGAAAATCCCATCACGCCGCCCGGACGTACTCGTGAAGCAATCCACCCAGCCGATCGCGACGCTCGACACGAATCTCGTCCTGCTCAAGCGCCGGTGCAACCAATGCGACTATCGGATTCGGTGGCTTGAGACCTAGCGCTCGGTGAGGTCGATGACCATCGTAATGTGCGACGAAGACGGCCAGGACCCGCCTGAGATGTTGTTCGTTCAAGATCAGCAGCCAGTCGAGACACTCGGACCGAACGGTGCGTACGAACCGCTCCGCCACCCCGTTCGCCTGCGGGGCGCGAAACGGCGTCCGAACGATCTCGCATCCGGCGCTGCGAAACACCTCGTCGAACGTCTCGGTGAACTTCTGGTCCCGATCCCGGATCATGTACCGGAATGGTTCTGGCCGGTCGCTGAAGCTCCAGGTTAGTTGACGAGCCTGTTGTGTCACCCACGCGGCAGTCGGCGTCGGCGTGCAGCCCGCGAGATGCACGCGTCGGCTGCCCAGTTCGATGAAGAAGAGGACGTAGACTCGTTGCAGCCATATCGTCTCTACGGTGAAGAAGTCGACCGCCAGCAGGCTTCGCCGATGCGTGCGGAGAACCCACGCCAGCTCATCCCGCCGCGTGTGCCTGCTGGCCCGAGGCCTGCGGCCCGAAGCCACGTCCGTACCGTCGTGGCTGAAACCGCAAGAGCAAGGCCCTTCAGTTCGCCGACGATGCGCTGATAACCCCACCGCGGATTCTCTCGCGCAAGACGGAGGACCAACGCGCGAGTGTCACGTCGAATTGGCGGACGGCCAACTGGCCGCGCGAATGTCCACCGCTTCGCCACCAGACGTCGATGCCACCGGAGGAGCGTCGCCGGCGTGACGATGAAGGCGCGCCATTGCGCCCGTGACAAGACTCGGCTGGCGGCCGCGAGGCAGAGCCGGTCCGTCCATGACATCGCCGGCCGGCGCGTTCGTCGCCGGAGAATGGCCAGTTCGTGCCGCAGCACGACTATTTCCAAGTCTTTGAACTGGTTCGACCGAACACGCAGGACCGCCAGCTGCAGCAGCCACCGAAGCGCCGTGTACCAGAGCGAGAAGAACACGAAACCTCCGAGACGGCTATTCTATGCATCCACCTCGGATGGGTCCTCCACGTCGCGGACGCGCCAGAACGCGAAATCTGATTTCTGCACCCTTCACCTATGGCGCGCTCACCAAACCCGGCTTTCAACACCGAGACCTGTTGCTCTCATTGCTCGTGATGTCGAGTGTCAGTTTTGCAGCGGGCATGTTGGCCGGCGCGTTGTCGCCAAAGTCCAGGATGGCTGGACGAGGCGGCAGTTGATGGTCGATGTGGCGGTGATGCTGATGTTGCGGTTCGGCGTCGACGAGGCGCTGATCGGCGACCTGACTGAGCAGGCTGAGCGACGATCGACTGTCTGGCTGTGGCGTCAGGCAGTCTTCGCGATCGGTCAGACCGTCATCGCGGTTGCCATTGAGAACGCGGCACGAACGGCCGCGACGGCGATTATCTCCACCGGGGCCCTTACGTTGTGGTTCGCCGGAACGCTCTGGCTGTATCGCTGGGAGACCGCGACTTGTGTCGTCCAGCTCCAGCCATGTTTCGCACGACCACGGCTGCTGTTCTTCGCGTGGCACATCTACTGCGCTCCCCTGCACATCGCGTGGTCGCTCGGATGTGCGGTTGTCGGACTACTGGTCGCGAGAGTGAACCGCAGCCATGCCGCCGCGATCGTTCTGCTTTGTGCCGTCGGGTGTCTGCCGGTCATCGTCCGGTTCGGATGGCCGTATGTGATCGCGGTGGTTCGACCGACCTGGTTGCACTGGTATTACGTCGGGTATGTAACTGACGTCCTCATTACGCTCATCGTCCTGCCGCTCTGTATGGTCGGCGCCGGCCTCTATGGTGCCAGACACGAGCGGACGTAGGTCTCGATACTCCGACACCTATGGATTGGTCGAGCTCAGTCATCGTCATCCCCATCATCGTCCTCGCTCGGCAGCTCGTGGGCGAGTTTCGGTTGATTCATCTGCTGCATCAGGTCTTCGATCTCTTCGGGACGCATCGGGCAGTTCATCATCACGCCCATTTGCAGGATCAGACACACGACGACCACGCGCAACTTGCTCCTGAAGGACACAAACCCTCCCCGCGGCCTCACCGGCCACACACAACGCGAGCCGGATTGGATTTAGCTGGCTACGTGAG
>JBPYEE010000503.1:0-21222 GCA_051985095.1 Vicinamibacterales bacterium
CTTGGGCTGGATCGATACGGCTGATGGCGTCGATTGGTCGGACATTGCAGTCGCCGCTGGCTATTTCGATCAGGCACACCTGATCCGGGACTTTCGTCAGTTCGCAGGGGTCACTCCATCGGCGTACCTACGCCGTCGAACGGCAACAAACCACGTACGGATCCCGGATTAGCAGACCGTCATTTTTTACAATCCATTCGGACAGTTGAACGCGCACAATGCCGCCAACCAAGATCGCGGAAACGGCCGCGCAGCGAGGAGTACGAGAGATGGCCAAAGTCAGCCATATCGTTTTACCCGTCTCGAACGTTCAGAAATCGCGTGAATGGTATGTGGATAAACTCGGTTTCACGCTCGAGCGCAAACGCGATGACGCCGTGGGGATCAAAGATCAATCGGGCTTGACGATTTTTCTTGTGAAAGCCACAGATCCCCTGGCAGGGCAGAAAATCATCCTCACGATTCAAGTGGCCGATGTGGACAGCAAGCACCAAGATCTTGCCACCGGTGGTGTGAATTTCGTCAGCGCGCCGAAGCGCCAATTCTGGGGCTACGGTGCCGAGGTTCTCGACCCGGACGGGTACATGAATCACCTGTGGGATGAAGTCACGATGGAGAAAGCGATGCGGGAAATGCGGGGAAGGTCAGATTAGCAGGCTATTTCGATCGACCCGGTTGAGATCTCGTACTACCCTTCGCCCATGTCCATGGGCAAACGGAAACGGGATCGGCAGCCGACGATGTGGGTCACGACAACGGATTTGCCGACGGCCGCGAGGCATCCGTTCTACCGACGAATGAATCAGTTGCTGCGCGAGCACGGCTTCGACGAACGATGGGCCGACCACGCATGCCACCGGGGATCTACTTCCGGCTTCTGCTGATTGGCTGCTTCGAGGGCATCGATTCGGAGCGGGCTATCGCGTGGTGCGCAGCCGATTCGCTGGCCGTGCGTGATTATTTTCTGGACGTTGATGTTGAAACCCGCGCCGCCCGACGACTCGACAAGTCCCGCGCGCGTCGGTTGATCCATCTCGAAACACATCGCGCCGTGTTCAGCGCGTCAGCGCGAGAACAGGATGGCTCCTCTGACGAGGCGGTCGTTGTCACGTCCCCGGTCTCCCGTCGTAGTCACAGACAAACGTCCATTGAGCCGCGAGCAGTCCCGACCAACGGGGCAAGGTGACTTCTTGAACGTCACGAGGTCGGAGGTCCATTCTCACAGTCACCGACCCGAGATTCACCAGAATTCCAGCAACATATTGAACGACCGCGTTCCGACCCGGTTTGTTACTTCGGACTCGGCGATCTTGTGGAATCCCAACCGCTCATAGAGTCGGACCGCCGGATTCCCCTCCCTCACATTCAGGCAAATCCCTCGATACCGCACAGCAGCCGATGGGATCATCGCTTTAAGGACCGCAGATCCTAAACCCTGGCCGCGGAATCCGTCGACGGTGGCGATGCCGAGCTCCGGAATGTCATCCGCCACAAACGTGCCGCCAGCCTCGGATCTCGAAAACAGTCGCGCCCACGTACAGGACACGGGAATGTTCGTCGAACGCTCAACTGCAACCAACCCGGTGTCACCGGGCCGTCCCCAGCCGGCCCAGTACTTCTTCAGCTGCGGGTTCGCGAGTGCCTTTTCGATTGGCTCTCCTGATTCCGGCATGCGTGCCGCCAGATACAGGAAGGTCAGGATCAGGCATTCCTCGTGAACACCGACCGGCCGAATATCAAAGTCCACCACAGAACGCTCCGTTGTCTTGTTGCGGCCCACAGGTCCGAAAACGCCGCAGACTTTGCTCTCTAACGATTATTGGGACCGCAGAATCAGGGCACCGTCGGCCCGATCATCGCAATGCAGGAAGTGAACCGTCTACATCACCGCTGGCGAACACCACGCGCATAGAGGGCAGCCGCCCTACTCGCCTGCGACGACTTCACGCCAGGGGATCCGCGAGGTTGCGGGATCTTTGATGCAACGGAGTCACCACGCCGCCGAACCCGTGTCTCAGGGCGCGCGCAAACGACCGAGGGCCTCGGCCGACCACTGGTTCAGCGAGATCGACTATTCACGACGGACATGGGTTGGGAAGTCACGGCACCATGTCGACTGACCGGGTGACCCGCGGTGATGGCCCGGTGTGTGACCAGCAGATGGTCGATGAGGCGCTGCGTGTCGGTACCTTTCATGAAGAAACCGGCGGCTCCGGCCTGCTCGATCGGGTGCGGTTTCTGGGTTCGTGGCTGCATCGACAGCCCGAGAACCTCGATGAACGGGAGCTCGGCGTGGATGCGCCGCGTGGCTTCGACGCCGTCCAGGTGCGGCATCGAGATGTCCATCAGAATGACATCGGGCCGGAGCGCATGCGCCTGAGCGATCGCTTCGAGTCCGTCGGAGGCATCACCGACGACCCGCAACTCACGCCGTTCCTCCAGGATGTCCTGAAGAACCTTCCGGACGGTAACGTGATCATCGACGATCAGAATTGTGAGCGGGTGCGCGGCAGCGCGACCATCGACGCTGTCCGACGGTGGCCCGGTGGCGACGTCTTGAAAGGGGCTCTGTCCGCCGCCGGCGCTCTGCGTCGAGCGTCTCGGTGCAATCAAACGAAACCGCGTCCCCTGTCCCGGGGTGCTGTCAATATCGAACCGGCCACCGAGCAGCGTCAACCGCTCGCGGATGCTGAACAGGCCCCATCCCACTGGTCCCGTTTCCCCCCGCTCAACCAGTCGCGCCGGGTCGAATCCAATCCCGCGATCCTCCACGCTGATGCTCAACCGGTCATCCGAATCGAGGGCCAGATCTACGGTGACCCGGTCCACCCGGGCGTGCTTGACTACGTTAAAGAGCAGCTCTCGGACCGATTCAAACAAGAGCGTGCGCACGTCCTTCCGGCCGGAATTGGCGAGCGGGTCTGCACGAACTTCGACCTCGAGTCCGTACTTACTCCGTGTCTGGTCCGCCAACCAGTTTAAGGCCGCTGGAAGTCCCGAGCTGTGCAGCACGGGGGGAAACAGCTCGAGACTCAGGGATCGTGCGGCGGCCATCGCTTCGTCAAGGTGATCTCTCACCTCTTTCAGCAGATCATCCGCTCCGGCTCCTTGCGGCACATCACGCCCAATCAGTCGATCGAGGTTCAGCGCCGCACTGAGCAACAGTTGTTGGAGACCGTCGTGCAGCGTCTTGGCGATCTGCTCGCGCGCGTGATGCTCGGCGAGCGTCAGGTCGGATGCCAGGCGGCTCAACTGCGCCGTCCGATATTCCAGCTCCGCGGTCCGCTCCTGACGTTCCGAGATATCGCTCACGAAGGCGAACGCGCGCCCGCCGACGGACGTGACGACATGATTCAAGCTGACTTCGATTGGAAACGTCGAGCCGTCCTTCCGCTGGCCGACGAGGTGCAGGCCGCCCATCAGACGTGGGTGCGGCGCGGCAAAGTACGTCGTCCGATGCTGTGTGTGCGCAGCGCGAGACGCCGGCGGCAGCAGCGCCTCGATCGGCTGGCCGATCAATTCGCCTGACGGCCAGCCGAACATCATCTCGAGCGCGCGATTCGCCGTGACGATGGTGCCCGTCGCATCGATCGACACGATGCCCTGTGTCGCGGTTTCAAGCAGGAGCCTCAGCTGGCGATTGTGCGCCTCGTCTCGGAGCGCCTGAAGCGCCTCTTCGAGACGTTCACGTTCCGTGATGTCGTGGACAATTCCGATGAGATGCGTCGCTACGCCACTGGAATCGTAGAGCGGCGTCACCGCCACCTCACCAACTTTCCGCCCCGCAGGATATACGGATACTTCCTTCCAGCGTACGGTCTGGCGGGACCGGATCGCTTCCCGATAGTTGTTCAGCACCAGATCGCGCGAGGCCGGTGGGACGACGTCACGCACAAAAGCACCCACGACCTGGTCCCGGTTCAGCCCGATGGCCGCGAGACCCGCATCGCTCATCGACCGGAATCGGAAGTCGCCATCGGGCTCGACCGCCACGTAGAACAAGATCCCCGGCACGTTTTCGTAGATCGCTGAGAGCTCTTGCTCGCGCGCCGCGACCGCGCCGTGAAGTCTCAGGGTACTCGCGACGGTGGACGCGGCGGCTGCCGCCACGCCGGTTCCCCACCCGACGATCAAATCCTCATCGGCATGTGATTCGACCGAGAACGACCAGGCGATCCGACACTGCCCAGAGCCTGCGGCCATTACCGCGTCCACGCGACGCGACTGTCGATCCCTGGCGATTTCGATCAACGCTCGCCGCAAGCCATCTTGGTCGTTCGGCGACGCAAAATCCCACAATCGATGTCCGGCCAATTCGTCCGCCGACTGGCCGGTCAGCTCGCGAAATCCGGCGGTCGCAGCGATGACCACACCCTGCCGATCGACAGTAACCGCGATCACGCCGAGACTATCGAAACCCGCAAGCGTCTGGAATGTCATTGTTCACTGACTAAAGATCCGATGCGATAACCGCGGCGACCGGCCAAAGATCCTCGACGCCGAGAGAGTCGATGTTCCAGGAAGTCGAATCACCTTGCTCGCGAGACGCGCGGTGCAATGCTAAACGACAACAGGTTGGCCTTCAACTCATCTGGGCAGTATTGTGGAGCCACTGAGAATCACGCTTCCAGACGGGACTTGAGCACGCCTGGTCGCCGCGGAAGAACACCCACCGGACAGACTGTGGCTTGTACTCGCAGCACGAGTCGTGCGGCTGGGAAGTACGGCCGCGGGACGAGCGGAAGATGTTTTCCCGGTCCATCACTGACGATGGGTCACTGAACCCTCTGGTCGACTCGATTCATCGGCCCTTACGGTGTGCAATCGACACAGCGTCTGAACAGAGTAGAATCGCGCCGGAGGTGGGGTCGATGAAGCAACGCAGGCCGAGCCGGCGACAACTTCTGCAGATTGGCGCGGCGGTTGGTGGAAGCCTGCTGGCCGGCCGGCAGGCGGCTGCGCTCGAAACCGATCCGCGGAAACTTGGAGAGCCGCTGGGCCCGTACAGCGAACGGTCCCCCTTCGAGAAAGCGGTCCGATGGCGGCGCGAGTCGAAGACGCCCGAGACCGGCTCGAGCTTCACGCCCCTCCACGATTCGGTCGGCAGTGTGACCCCTTCGGCGTTGCACTACGAGCGGCATCACTCGGGCGTTCCTGCGATCGACCCGTCGAGACACCGCCTTGTTATTCACGGCCTGGTGGATCGACCGCTCTCCCTGTCGATGGCCGACATCCGCCGCCTCCCGTCGGTGACGCGCGCCCTCGTGCTCGAATGCGGCGGCAACAGCGCTGGTGAGTGGGGCTCGCCCACCGGAGCCGACGTCCAGCGGAGTTACGGCCTCGTCAGCGGCAGCGAGTGGACCGGGGTGCCGTTGTCGCGGCTGCTCGCCGAGGTCGGCGTGCAGCCGCGGGCGTCCTGGGTGATTGCCGAAGGCGCTGATGCCTGCCGCATGATGCGCAGCATTCCGCTGGCGAAGGCGCTGGAAAACTCGTTGCTCGCCTATGGCCAGAACGGCGAGGCCATGCGCCCGTCCCAGGGGTACCCGCTGCGGTTGATCAACCCCGGGTGGGAAGGCAACACGAACGTGAAGTGGCTGCACAGCCTGAAGCTCACCGACCAGCCGTACATGGCCCGCGATGAAACGTCCAAATACTCGGACCTGATGCCGGACGGCAAAGCGCGCATCTTCACCTACGCGATGGAGGCGAAGTCAGTCATCACGTTTCCCTCCGGCGGCCAGACGCTGCCGGCACATGGTCTGTACGAACTGACCGGGCTTGCGTGGTCCGGACGGGGCCGCATCGAGCGGGTAGAGGTCACGACCGATGGCGGAGGCACCTGGGTCGAGGCAGCGCTGCAAGAGCCGCGTCTGGCGATCGCGCTGACGCGGTTCCGACTGCCATGGCGGTTCGACGGCCAGGCCGCGCGCCTCGCATCCCGCGCCGTCGATGACACCGGGTACGTGCAGCCGACACGCGAGGCCTTGATTGCTGCCCGCGGGACCAATTCCGTGTATCACTACAACGGTATCAAGGTCTGGAGCGTCCGGCCCGACGGGACGGTGACCCATGTGGAAGCTTAGCGCGATCCTCCTGGCCGTGACTGCGACGCTGTCCGCACAGTCGCCTCGTTATCAGGTGGGCCAGCCGCCGACGCCGGAAGAGATCCGCGAGTTGGGGTCGGCGATCGCGCCTGATGGCACCGGACTGCCCGCAGGATCGGGCACAGTCGCGGCGGGGCGGGAGGTCTTTGCCGCACGTTGCGCGCGGTGTCACGGACCGAGCGGCGCAGGAGACGTCGGCCCGAAACTGGTGGGTGGACAAGGGACGCTCGCGACGGCGCGGCCTCTGAAGACGGTCGGGAGTTTCTGGCCGTACGCGACGACCCTGTGGGATTACATCAATCGTGCGATGCCGTTCGATTCTCCCGGCTTGCTCCAGCCGCCGGAGGTATATGCAGCGGTCGCTTACCTGCTGAACCTGAACGGCATAATCGAGTCGGACGGCGTGATGGACGCGACGAGCCTGCCCAGGGTGAAAATGCCGAACCGCGATGGGTTCGTCGCCGACCCCCGGCCCGATATCCCAAAAGGACGCCGGCCGCGATGAACGCTGGTCGGCAGTCTGTACCGGAGCCGTCGGTAAGCTCGGTGTACACGCCGGACGGATCGGTGATGTATTGGGCCTGCGATTATCGGCTGCGCGCGGAACGCGCACGCCGAAGCGCCCCTCGGTTCCTCGCGCCTCATCGAGCTGTTGCCAGGCGAGCTTTGGAAGGGCGAAGCACTTAGTACCAGCCGTTTTCGACGCGCGCCTTTATGTCCGAGTAAGCCGCATCGATGAGCCTGCGTAGCGCTGCGGCGTTGGTGGCCGTTCCCGGTCTCAGTTTCACATGGCGCATGAATTTGCCCGTGCCTTGCAACAAGCGGGCTGGATCCGACAGCGCTGCACCGTGAAAGAATCCCACGTTTACGTGCGAAGTGAATACATTGACGTAGCCGAAGGGCGCATCACCCAAACATGCAACCGGACAGCCGTCATGCAACAACTCACGGACTTCGTCGCCGCACTTTCGCATCACCCCAAACCACTGACGGGCGATGGCTCCTAATTGACCTGCATGCTGTTTCATCCACGTATCGATGGCGGGATCCCGCTCGACAGCGCCGTTGAATCGTAGCAATTCTGCTCTCACCGTCGTCCACTTGCTTTCGGATCATAGCAGGCGGCACCTTGCCTTCCTTGCAGCAAAATCCCGCCGGAAGCCTCTTTCGTTGCGTCGTGTGGCTTCCCGATCGCTCTACTCGAAGGCAACACCAGTCCCACAGGACAAGAGATATTTGTCATGACGCGATTGTCGGCGGCAAAAGGAATCGCAGGAGCTACACCCCGAAAACGGTCGGATCGAAATGTGACCCGGTCAGTCCACGTGCGACACACCCGGGCAGACGTGCGCCGGGTCATTCCCGATAGAGTCCTGCCATTTTGCGCGATTCCGCTCTCGCGCAAGGCTTCAGCCGGATCGATCCGAGATGCCCGCCACGCCGGCAATGCGGCGGCCGTGATCGCGATCGCGCCCAGCACGCTGGCCAGTGCGACTTGACTCCTCGAACGTCGCCTTATGGCGCGAGATCGGTCGTCAGATCGGCGTTGGGATGAAGCCGCTGGCGCGGCGGACGCGGGGCACAAGTATCGCGTTTGGAATCGATGATTCAGGGCCGATGAGGATCTCTCTCGCTGAAAAGATGCCCGACGGTGCGGAATCGGTCGGGTTCACCTTTCGTGGCCATCTCCGGTGGCCGCTATTACACGGGCAAGCATTCCTCGAGATGCGGTGTGGCGTGTCTCGAAATGAACTCGTCGCTCGCGGCGACCGTATCGCAGGGACGACGGAATGGGTGTCGGTAACCGCGCGCCTTCGATCAGAACCCGTTCAGCAGCCCGGCAGGTTGGTCCCCGACGTCGTCGTGACCCATACTGTGCCGGCACGGTTCGTCGCACGTGCACACTCGACTCGCGGACACAAGGAGAGCTCGCCTTGGCTCCAGGCCTTGCGCTGGTTTCCACGGCTTCCTTCCTCGAGAGCCTGGGCGTCCCAATCCCCGCGCTCCCCGTGCTTCTGCTCGCAGGAAGCGTAGCGGCCGAGTACAGGCTCTCTCCGATTCCGCTCGTGATCGGAAGTGCATGCGGGTTCTGGGCGGGCGATCTCGCCTGGTACGCGCTCGGGCGAGTGCAGGGGCGCCGCGTGCTGGGCCTGCTGTGCTTGTTGTCACTCAATCCAGACGCGTGCGTCGGCCGCGCAGAACGCCGCTTCCGGAGGCGCCCCGCCGTTACCGTCGCCGCCGCCAAGTTCATACCAGGCCTCAGCCTCATGGTCGCGCCCCTTGCCGGAATCCTCCGCATGTCCGCGCTACAGTTCGCGGCGATCGACGCGATGTCGGCGACGGCCTGGTCGGCCGTGGCGGTGATGACTGGCGTCCTGTATGGGAAGCGCGTCCTGCCGCACGTGGTGCGGGCACAGCGCGCAATCGGGCTTTTCGGAGTCGCGGCGGTTGCAATCGTCGTCATCTGGAAGGTATACGAGCGGCGCTGGCTGGTCCGGCGTTATGCCGTCGCTCGTGTCGCGGCCTGGGAGCTCCGGAGGCTGCTCGAAGCGGACCCGCCGGAGGTGCTCGTGATCGATCTGCGGAGCGAGGACGCGTACAGCCGGTCCGCGCACATGGTTCAAGGCGCGCGGCGGATCCCGCCCGGCGAATTCGAGCATCACATCCATACTTTGCCGTCCGACAAGGAGATCGTCCTGTACTGCACCTGACCGAGCGAAGCCTCGAGCGCCAGTCTGGCGCGCGTGCTGCTCGATCGCGGTTTCATGCGCGTTCGCGCCCTGCAAGGCGGGTTCAAGGCATGGCAGGAGGCCGGTCTGCCCACCCAGCCCGTCGCGTGAGTCGTCGTGCGGCGGGGCCGCGGTGTCACCGGCAGGGCGCGAGAGTATACTGCACGCCTCGAACGGCAGCCTCTCGAAGGAGCGGCGCGATGGACCTCCTGCAGCTCGAGCACTTCCTCGCGGTCGTTGAAGAGGGGACGTTTACCCGCGCCGCCGAGCGCGTGTCGCGCAGCCAGCCCGCCGTCAGTCAGAGCATCAAGAAGCTCGAGGACGAGATCGGCGGCCATCTCTTCTCACGCGACCTGCACGGCGTGTCGCTGACCGACGCCGGCAAGGCGCTGGTCGAGTACGCACGCAAGATGGTCCACACACGTGACGATGCGATGCGCGAGCTCGGGGCGCTGAAAACCCTCAAGACCGGCGCGCTCAACATCGCGGCCCATGAATCCGCAGCCGTGTACTTACTGCCCGCAGCCGTCCGAGTTTACCTGAGCCGCTTTCCCGACGTCAGGATCGGGATCTATCGCAGCGCCCCCAATGACATCCCGCGGCAGGTGATGGATCGCGAGGTCCACGTCGGCTTCGTGCAAGACCAGCCGGGCTTTCATGAGCTGAAGTGCGTCGAAGTCCACACGGACGAGATGGTCCTGGTGACGCCGCCCAGCCACCCTCTGGCGAAGCGTCAGGGGGTCCGCATCCGCGATCTGGGCTCCGAGCGCTTCGTCGTACATCACCTGTGCAGCAGCACGGAACAGAAGATTCTGCGCGTGTTCGAGCAGCACGGCACGCCGTGCCGGATTGCGGCGGAGCTCTGGAACTTCGAGAACATCAAGGGCTTCGTTCAGGCCGAGGTCGGCATCGCCATCGTGCCGCGGATCACGGTGGCGCGCGAGCTGAACGATCGGACGCTCATTCACATTCCGGTGGCGGAGCTGAATCTGCCGCGCCGCACGCTGATGGTCTTTCGAGAGCCAGCTCACATGTCGCAGGCGACGCGCGAGCTGATCCGGATCGTCAGGACCTTCAACTGGGACGCCCGGATCTCCCCAATCCGCGCCGCCGCGGCGAAAAAGCGCGCGTAGGCCTGCGTCAGGGCTGGCTGTTGCTCGTGGATCGCGAGCGCGCCGCGCGCGCCTTGGCGACCATCTCTTTGACCTCCGCCATCAGCGTCGGGACATGATAGGGAACGCCGTCTTTGATGGTCCATTCGATCCCGCCGCCGTGAACGAGCTTCACGTTCGGGTCCCCCGGCTTCACCGTCGATGAGTAGTTGTTGATGATCTGGCCGTTGTACGACATGAGATCGGTCCCGTATGGATTCATCAGCCGGAGGTTCTCGAGCGGGTTGCCGTTGACCACGAGCAGGTCGGCGACGAAGCCGGCGCGCACGCGGCCGAGGCGATCGTCGAGACCGAGGACCTTCGCGCCGTTCACGGTCGCGTGCCTCAGGACTTCGAGCGGATGGAAGCCTGCTTCGTGCTGCAGCTCGAGCTCGCGGTCAATCCCGAAGCCGTACAACGATCCGTACAGGAACCCCGCATCGTCGCCGGTCGTGATGACGCCGCCCTTCAAGCCAAACTCGTGGACCGCAGCCATCCAGACCTCGTAGTTCTTCCGCCACTTCGCCTCCTGATCTTCGGTCCATCCAATCCAGAACGTGCCATGCCGCGTCATGCTCGGCTTGTAGTACTCCTCCAGCGAGGGGTGGAGATAGTCCTTGTACCATGGCAGGTTTTGGGCCTTGATGAGATCGCGCGCCGCCTCGTAGGTCGACAGCGTCGGGCTCCATGCGACGCCCTTTGCGACCATGTCGTCGAGCAGCTTCGACAGCTTCGCGTGATCGAAGTTCGCCTGCGTGTAGAGCTCGCCCGCGCGGCCGAAGCGGTGGATCTCGTTTGCGGAGTTCATCTCGGGCGGAAAGTCCTGAATGCCGTCGAGCGCCGCATCGGCAACGCCGTAGAAATGCTCGATGCAATTGACGCCGAGGTCGACGAAGTCCCGCGCCGTCGCCTCGCCAACGCCGATGTGCACGGTCGTCGGGAGCCCGACCTTCCGGGCCTCGTCCAGCGCTGCCGCCGCTTGATCGCGATCCATCGGACCGATGAGCTTGAGGCCGTCCGCGCCGCGAGCCTTGGCGGATTGCACCAGCGCGCGAATCTCCGCCGGGGTCTGGCTGTAGGGCTCGCCGGGCTTCACGAGGTCCGCCAGCATGGGATACAGGACGATGCGAGGCGCGACGATAGAGTGGGCGGCGCTCTCCGCACGCCACTGTTTCGTCTTCTCGAAGTTGCCGCCGACTTCTCGGGCCGTCGTCACGCCGGCGGCGAGATACAGGTTCCGTTCGTATTGAATGGGAATGGGGCCGACGCGCTCTTCATGCCAGTGCATATGGGTGTTGACGATGCCGGGCATGACGTACTTGCCGGTTCCATCGATGATGGCGTCTGCCTCCGGCCAGTGGCCTGTTTGGCTGTCACCAATGCGCGCGATCGAGCCGTTTTCGACGAGGATATCGCTGGGACCGAACGCCGGCACGGCGGTGCCGGGGATGATCATCGCGTTCCTGATGAGCAGCCGCTGCACTGCTCTCGCGTGCACGGCCGCCTTCGCAGTGGGCACCGGTGTCTGGGCAGTCGGCGTCCCCGAAACAGCATAAGCGCTTCCAAGGACCACGACGCAGCGTGCGAACGCCGCAAGCGATTTCCTCATTGCTCCTCCGCTCCTCTATCCGATTGATTCTGCTAATCGGTCCATAAACTGCGTTGTGCGTTATCATCGCCGGCCATCGGCCGCTTCCACACCGATCGGCTGACGAGATGGACCTCGAACTGAAGAACAAGATAGCGACGGTCGGCGGCGCGAGCAAGGGCCTCGGTTTTGTCGTTGCGCGCGCGCTGACGGCGGAGGGTGGCGCAGCGCCCGCGATGACGCCGGCGTTCGACGACTGCGCCTGGCAGCCGGCCTTCGACCAGCCCTTGAGCCGCGTGCAAACAGTTCGTCTGGTGATTCCGTCGAGGCACGCCAGGGGCGGCACTCGACCGTGATTGGTGCCTCCTCCTCCGCAAGAGCGCCTCTGTGCAATCTCGTGTTCTCGAATGTGATGCGTTCCGGCGGAGCAACGGAAGCATTCGGAGTTGGCCGTCCGCCGGGCATGCGATGGCGACCGGAGATTTTGGTCGCGCACTGCCTTTCTGTTGCCCGATGCGCCGCTCCAGATGACGGATACGGGCCGTCGTGGTCGACAGCGGTTTGATCAAGGTGGATGTTGTAGGAGGGAGGCATTGAGAAGTGCGTAAAAGGCGCCGTCTGAGCGTGGTTGTCATCGTTGCCTCCGTATCGGCGTTGACGGCGGGGGGCGCCGCACAGTCGGCGCGTCCGCCGGATGAGCGGCTGTTCGAAGGCCTTCGTTTCCGCAACATCGGTCCCGCCGCGATGGGCGGCCGGATTGACGACTTCGCCGTGCTCGAGAGCAATCCTGCCGTGTTCTACGTCGGTACGGCGACTGGCGGTCTTTGGAAGACGCGCGACAACGGGACCACGTGGGAAGTGCTCTTCAACGACCAGGAAGACGTCGTCTCGATCGGGGACGTCGCGATTGCGCCGGCCGACGCGAACGTCGTGTGGGTGGGAACCGGCGAGAGCAACAACCGGCAGAGCTCGTCCTGGGGGACTGGCGTCTACAAATCGACCGACGGCGGCCACGCCTGGAAGCTGATGGGGCTCGCAGATGCCCGCCACATTGCACGGATCGTGGTCGACCCGGCGGACCCCGAGATCGTCTACGTCGCGGCCCTCGGGCATCTCTTCGGCCCGAATCCGGAGCGCGGCGTCTACAAGACCACCGACGGCGGCCTGACATGGAGTCGGGTGCTGTTCGTCGATGAGGATACGGGCGCGACCGACCTCGTGATGGACCCGGCGAACTCCAAGGTGCTGTACGCCGCCACCTATCAGCGGCGGCGCGCGGCGTGGGGGTTCAACGGGGGCGGCCCTGGAAGCGCGATCTACAAAACGGCCGATGCGGGGCGCACGTGGACCAAGCTGACCCACGGGCTGCCATCAGGTCCGCTCGGGCGCATCGGCCTCGACGTCTTCCGCAAGGATCCGAACATTCTCTACGCCCGCGTCGAGCACCGTACCGAGGGCGGCCTCTATCGCACCGACGACGCGGGCGCGACGTGGCGGAAGGTCTCGTCGCAGAACAATCGGCCGATGTATTTCAGCCAGATACGCGTCGATCCGGAGGATGCCAATCGCGTGTACCTTCCGGGCACGTGGCTCCTGATCTCGGACGATGCCGGCCGGACGTTCCGGGAAGTGACGGTGCTGCACCCCGATCACCATGCGTTCTGGATCGATCCCGCCAATCCCGCCCATCTCATGACGGGCACGGACGGAGGCGTGGGAATCTCGTACGACCGGGGCGATCACTGGGATTGGCTGGACAACATGGACCTCGGCCAGTTCTATCACGTCGGTTACGACATGGAGTCGCCGTACGGCGTATACGGCGGTCTGCAGGACAACGACGCGTTTGGCGGTCCGAGCGCGACGCGGCGGCGGCACGGAGTCGGCAACGACGACTGGTACAACGTCGCGTCAGGCGACGGCTTCGTCGCGGTCGCCGATCCGCGCGACGCACGCGTGATTTTCGCGGAGTCCCAGAATGGCGGCGTGAACCGCGTCAACCGCCAGACGAAGGAACGCCAGTCCATCAAGCCGCGGCCCGGACCAAATGAGCCGGCGCTCCGATGGAATTGGGACACCCCGATGATGCTGTCGCCGCACGATCCCGGAACGTTGTTGATGGCCGCCAACAAGCTGTTCAAATCGACGGACCGCGGCCACAGCTGGACTGCCATCAGCCCGGATCTGACCGCGTCCATCGATCGTGACGCGCTGCGGCTGATGAACGTGCTGGGGAAAGAGATCACCATCGCCAAGAACGACGGGATCTCCGCGTACGGGACCATTACCACGTTCACGGAATCACCCAGGAAGGCTGGCCTCTATTACACGGGCACCGACGATGGAACCGTGTCGGTCTCACCGGACGGAGGGCGAACCTGGACGAACATCAGTGACCGGTTTCCCGGCGTGCCGAAACAGACGTCTGTCTCCCGGGTCGTCGCCTCGGCATTCGACGAGGCAACGGCGTACGTCACGTTCGACGGACACCTCGGCGACGATTACAAGCCCTACGTCTACACGACGGCTGATGCGGGGCGCAGCTGGCGGCCCATCGGTGCGTCGCTGCCGCAGGGCCAAACCGTGCGGTGCATCAGCGAGGACCCGAAGAATCCGAACGTCCTCTATCTCGGCACCGAGTTCGGACTGTTCATCACGCTCGATCGCGGCGCTCACTGGACCCGCGTGCGCGGCGGCCTGCCGACTGTGCCGGTCGCGGACATTGTGGTCCACCCGCGCGCGAATGACCTCATCGTGGCCACGCACGGCCGCAGCATCTGGATTCTCG
Source organism: Vicinamibacterales bacterium (assembly GCA_051985095.1). GTDB lineage: Bacteria > Acidobacteriota > Vicinamibacteria > Vicinamibacterales > CAVVIG01 > Gp6-AA45. Next base: position 14,361 of record JBPYEE010000503.1, read on the forward strand.
ACGACATCTCTCCCATTCAACAGGCGGCGGCCGCACAGGCAACCGACGCGACGCTCTTCGACATCCGCCCGGCCATGACTTTCTTCGACGCGCCCGAGGACCGACCGCGCTGGCTTGGCGATCGTCCCTTCTGGGGCAAGAACCCGCCGTTCGGCGCGGCCCTGTCCTTCTACCTGAAACGCCCCGCGAACGACGTGCGGCTCACCATCCGCGACAGCCACGACGCCGAGATCGCCGAACTGAGCGGCGAGACTACCGCCAGGGCGCGTCAGCCGGGGATCAACCGGGTGTACTGGGATCTGCGCCATCAGGCGCTCCCGTTCCCGAACATTCCAGGTGAGCAGCGACCTGGGCCAACGACCTACTTCGCCGATCCGTTACCGGGCCCCTTCGTGCTGGCCGGCGAATACCGCGTGACCCTGGCGGTCGACGGCAAGGAGGCAGGCAGCAAGAGTGTACAGGTGAGCAACGATCGCCTCGTCACCATCAGCGACGAGGACCGTCGCGCGTGGCACGACACGGCGCTCGCGTTGCATCGCCTTCAGGGGTCTGCCTACGAGACGGCGGAGGCGGTCGTCGCGTTGAGCGACGAGCTCCGGGCAATGGAACGACTCGCGGCGCCGGAGCGGCTGAAGGAGCCCTCGCTGGCCGCCGCGCTCGAGGGGGTCAGGAAGAAGTTGACCGACCTGCGGCTGCGCCTCGGCGTGGCCGGACCAGCCCAGGGCGGTGAGGGGGGCGGAGGCGGCGGGGCCGGCGCACGCCGGAACATCCGCGCGCGGATCACCAACACGAAGACCGAAGTCATCGGCTCGATGTCGGCGCCCACCGCCGATCAAGCCAACGAGGCCCGATCGCTTCGGGTGGAGCTGACTGAGGCCATCGATGAAGTGAACCAGTTGATCCGGAGCGAGCTCCCCGCCCTCGTCAAGGCCCTCGCTGCCGGCAACGCCTTCCAGACTGTCAAACCCGTTCGCCCGATCACCTGAAGCCTGGACCAGCGACCGGTTCTCTTCGCCGCGGCGCCGCCAGCCCGCCTCGGCGAAGAATCGCTTATGGCTCCATCGGAAAAAGGAATTTGACCTGCCGTGTGGGGTTACGGCTGAATGACGAGCCTGAATCGTCTCCACGAGCAGCGGAGGGTTTGATGAGAAGGCGTTTCGCGGCATTTGTCGTCGTCTTTCTATCCTTCTTACCGTCGTTCGCCCTCGCGCAGATCGCCCAAGGCGAGCTGCGAGGCACCGTGGTCGATGAGAGCGGAGGCGTCCTGCCGGGCGTCACCGTGACGGCGACCCACGTCGAGACAGGCACATCCCGCACCACGACGACTGGCGCCAACGGCGACTATCTGATGCCGGCGATGCCCCTGGGCACCTACAAGGTCACGGCTGAGCTGTCTGGCTTCAGCACGATAGTCCGCGAGGGGTTCAGGCTAGGCGTCGGCGAGGCCATCAGCATCAACTTCTCGATGAAGGTCGCCCAGGTACAGGAGACCCTCACCGTGACCGGCGAGGCTCCGCTCATCGACACGAAGAAGTCCGATCTGACCGGCAGCGTCGATCCGGAGCAGGTTCAGCAACTCCCGCTCAATGGCAGGAACTGGCTGGATCTGGTCTCGATGGTGCCGGGCGCTCGAGGCGTGCTCGGCGACATCCGAGCGGGCGCGTCGGGCAACGACGCGGCGCGCTACCAGATGGACGGGCTGAACGTGACCGGCCAGGGGACTGGCGGAGAGACGCAAACCTACAGCCAGGAGGTCGTGGGCGAGGTGCAGGTGCTGACGAACCGCTACGATGCGGAGTACGGCCGCGTCACGGGCGCGGTCATCAACGCGGTGACGAAGGCCGGCAGCAACGCCTATCACGGGTCAGGCTACTACTACCTCCGCGACGACAAGATGGACGCCACGAACTGGCTCACGCGCACGGTCACACCGCTGCACCAGGACCAGCCGGGACTCACGGCGGGGGGCCCGATCGTCCACGACAAGATGTTCTTCTTCGGCGGGTACGAGCACCAGGCCTCGGACGTCACGAACAGGCCGACGACCGGGAATTCGCGCTACGACGTCAACGTCGACGCCCCCCAGTCGCGGCACTTGATCAACGCGCGGATCGACGACCAGATCAACAACAACCATCGGCTCTTCTTCCGGACCGATCCATTCCATGAGTATCGTGCGAGCGAAGGCGTCGGCGGCCGGAACACGGCGACCGCGGGCGACAACTACAACGCTGCACAAGTGGACGGCGTGGTGGGCGAGACGTGGGTCGTAAACAGCCGGCTCGTGAACGAGGTTCGGGCCGGGGAGTTCTACTTTCACAAGGAGCTCGAGGCAATCGCTGCCATCCCGCGGCTGAGCTTTCCGTCGGCCATCTTCGGGCCCGCCAGCAATAATCCGCAGTGGTGGCGCGAGCAGATCTTTCAAGCGAATGACACGGTGTCGTACCTGCTGCCGACCAGCCACGGCGACCATCACATGAAGGCGGGATTCCAGTACCAGCGCTCGTACTATCAGGGCGAGCTGCCCAGCGCGTCGTACGGACAGTTCAATTTCTCGAAGAATCCGACGAACTTCGCAGATCCGAGCACCTATCCCGCGCCCACCTCGTACAGCATCTCGATCGGCGATTTCCACTACAACTACGTGAACCCCGCGTACGGCGCGTTCTACCAGGACGACTGGAGCCTGACCTCGCGTCTGACGCTCAACCTCGGTCTGCGGTACGATCTCGAGCCGAGCGTCACCAATCCCGGCTATGAGGTGCCGGCGGTCGAGTCGGGCACCCGGTCGGTTCCGTATACGAACTTTGCCCCGAGGGTCGGCTTCGCCTACGACGTGCGAGGCGACGGCAAGTCGGTCATTCGCGGCGGCGTCGGCCGCTATTACGGCAACATCCTGCTGAACATTCCGATGAACGAGGTGCGGAATCGCAACCGGCAGGCCCAGCTCACCATCCTGAACCCGAGCTTCACGAATCCCCTGGGGGGAGCAGAGACGTTGGATCAGCTCCTGGCCCAGCCGCGGGGTCTAGTCATCATGTCGAATGACTACAATGCGCCCCGGCAGGATCAGGTGTCCATCGGCCTGGCGCAAGAAGTCGGCCCTCGATTTGCCGTCCATGCGGATTTCGTGCACTTGAACGGCCACTTCCTCCCGATGTCGGTCAGCACGAACTTCTTCGAGAACACCACGCTCGCCGTGCCGATCAACCCGACGGTTGCCGGCCGCCCGTATCCGCAATACCAGAACATCACGGACTACGAATCGGTCGGGACCTCGAGGTACGATGCGGTGCAGATCGGCGCCACGCAGCGCAGGACGGCCAACGGCCGGGTCGAGTTCCAGGGGTCGTACACCCTTTCTTGGACGAAGGACAGCACCGACGCGAACCGGTTCGGCACCGTCAACAACCCGTTCAACATCGGCAATGAGTATGCCGTCGCGGCAAACGATCAGCGCCACCGCTTCGTCGGCAACGTGACCGGGTACTTGCCGTTCGGCATCGACGCCTCCGCGATCCTGTTCGTCGGATCGCCCGAGCCGATCAACATAGTCACAAGCCTGGATCCTTTCGGGCTCGGCATCACGACGGGGCGCTGGCTGGACGCGCAAGGCGATGTGCTGCCCAAGAACGGGGCCCTCGCGCAGTGGACGAAGAAGGTCGACCTGCGCCTGGTGAAGGAATTTCCGCTGCTCGGCCGGGCACGCGTGCAGGGGATGCTCGACATCTTCAACGTGTTCAACACGCCCAATTACGATCCGACCACATACGGCGCGGTGTACGGTACCGCAACCTACCTGCAGCCCGCGTACTCGAGCAACTTGTTCTATCAGCCGCGGATGCTGCAGATTGGAGCTCGAATCACTTATTGATCCGAAGACCCGTGCGGGGGGAGGTCGTCGCCATGGCTGAAGGTCGCCAAGGTCTGCTCACAATTGCCGTCGCCACGCTGCTCGTGGGGCCGTCAGTCGCGGCCGCTCAAGGAACTCGCGAGGACTACGTCAGGGCAGAACGCTTTCTGAACGACCAGATCAAGAGCGTCGCCTATGACGGTCAGGTGGATCCGCACTGGATCGACCGATCGGATCGCTTCTGGTATGTCAAGGATGGTCCGGACGGAAAGATCTTCATGCTCGTTGACGCAGCGCGCGCCACCCGCGCTCAGGCGTTCGATCACCAGCGCCTCGCGCAGGCGCTGTCGCGCGCCAGCGGCGCGACTTACGAGGCCCGCGAGCTGCCCTTTTCGGCGATAAGGCTCGGGGCCGGGCGCGTCAGTTTCAACGTCGCGCGGGTCGGCTACAGCTGCGATCTGACCTCATACGAGTGCTCGAAGATGACGAGCCTCGTCGAAAACGAGGACGATGAAAATCGTCTGGGTCCAGCCCCGCAGCCGGACCCGGCCGAGATCCCTCCGACGGAACGTCCGTCGCCCGATCACAAGCTCCTGGCCTTCGTGCGCGATCACAACCTCTGGGTGCGGGTTGCCGCCACGGGGCAGGAGATCCAGCTGAGCCACGACGGCGAGCACTTCTACGACTACGCGACGCCGCTGCCGTCGCCGACGATCATGGTCGCGCAAGGTACCGAGGACGTGGTCCAGGCCCCGGCTGTCTTCTGGTCGCCGGACTCGCGGCGCATTGCGACCTACGTCATGGACCAGCGGAACTTCCCGCGTTTGACGATCACGCAGTCCGCCCCGCCCGATCAATTCAGACCCAAGTACTTCAGCTACGCATATCCGCTCCCGGTCGACTGGGTGCTTCCGACGGCGAAGCTCGTCGTCTTCGACGTTCCACTGCGCAAGGAAATCGTGGTCGCCACCAAGCCGCTTGTCCAGCTGTACTACGGCGGTCCGACCGTCGAGTGGTTCGAGGACAGTCAGCGCTTTCAGTACCGCGAGATCGACCGCGGGTACACCGGCGTGCGCATCAATGAGGTCGACGCGAGGTCCGGGTCAACCCGGCCGGTCGTCGACGAGAAAGGCAGCCCGGACTATCTCATCGACACGTCGATCCTGCTGACTCGCGCTATCAACGACGGACGTGAGCGGATCTGGTCCTCGGAGCGCGACGGTTGGAACCACTTCTACCTCTACGACACGCGGACCGGCGCCGTCGAGAATCAAATCACCAAGGGGGAATGGGTCGTCCGCGCGGTTGACCACGTCGATGAGAAAGCACGCGTGTTGTATTTCAGCGCCGGCGGACGTGAGCCCGATCGCGATCCATACCTGAGACACGTCTATCGGACCAACCTGGACGGCACGGGTCTGAAACTGTTAACGGCCGAGAATGCCGACCATGCGGTGTCCTTCTCTCCGGATGGCAAGTACTTCGTCGATGTCTTCTCGCGGGCGGACCTGCCAACTGTGTCGGTCGTTCGAAGCGCGGAAGACGGCCGCGTCCTGGAGGAGCTGGAGAAGGCAGACGTGTCGAAGCTCACGGCCATGGGCTGGCGGTTCCCTGAGCCGTTCAAGGCGAAGGCCGCCGACGGCACGACGGATCTGTACGGCCTCATATGGAGGCCCACCAACTTCAATCCCTCCCGGAAATATCCGGTCATCGAAAACATCTACACCGGCCCGCAGGGCGCGTACGTACCCAAGACCTTCGCGGCGTACCGCAATCAACAGCAGGCGATCGCCGAGCTCGGGTTCGTCACGGTCTTCGTCGATGGCCGGGGCACCGCCCTGCGTTCGCGGGCGTTCCGCGCGGTCGCCTATCACAATCTCGGCTTCGGCGCCGGAGGCGACGATCACATCACGGTGTTCAAGCAAATGGCCGCCAAATACCCGTACATGGATCTGACGCGAGTCGGGGTGTGGGGACATTCCGCCGGCGGCTATGACTCGACGCACGCGATCCTGACTCACCCGGACTTCTACAAGGTCGCTGTCTCGTCAGCCGGCTGTCACGACAACCGTATGGACAAGGCCACCTGGAACGAGCAGTGGATGGGTTGGCCCGTGGACAAGAATTACGAGGAGGTTTCGAACTACACGCTGGCGCCCCGGCTCCAGGGCAAGCTCTTCCTCGCGCACGGCGATGTCGACGAGAACGTTCCGATGCCGGCCACGATCAAGCTCGTGGACGCGCTCGTCAAGGCCAACCGGGACTTCGACTTCCTGATCATGCCCAACCGGCCTCATGGATTCGGCAACGACCCGTACTTCGTCCGCCGGCGGTGGGATTATTTCGTCAAGAATCTCCTGAACGTCGATCCGCCGCGTGGTTTCTCCATCGGTCAGCCCACCGCGACGTCGACCAGCCCGTCGGCCGCCGCGAAGTGATGCCGGGGCCCAGGGTCACGGGGCGCTCCGCGATCCTTCTGGTTGTGTCATGTGCCGCGTTGGCCATGGCGGCCGTGACCCTTCAGGGTCAGGAGGCCGCCGTGACCGCGGCGGACTACGCGCGCGCGGAGAGGTTCCTCGACCCCGCGCTGACCGATCTCGTCGTCGGGGGAACTGTCGCGGCGAACTGGGTGGCCGACGATCGCTTCTGGTATCGCACGAAGCGCGCCGACGGCTCCATGGAAACCGTTCTCGTCGATCCCGTGAGAAAGACGCGCACGACGTGCTCACGCGACGTCGCCGGCTGTCCTCCCGACGGAGCAGCTGACCCGGCCGCGATTGCCGTCAACCGAGGTGGCCGCGGCGGCGGTCGATCGGGCGGTACAGGTCCCGTCTCCTCCGACGGCAAGCCGTTGAACGTCTCCCCGGATGGCAAACAGGGTGCGTTCGTCCGCGACTGGAACGTGTGGGTGCGTGACATCGCGACCGGGCGCGAGCGGGCGCTCACGACCGACGGCGTGCAGTACTTCGGCTACGCCACCGACAACGCCGGCTGGAGCAGCAGCGATCG
>JBPYEE010000504.1:0-18431 GCA_051985095.1 Vicinamibacterales bacterium
CGCGTTGACCCGCGGGCTGTTCGCCGGTCCCGGCCGGGACCCGGCGGTGCGCGCGCGTCTCGAGGCGATCGCCCGCCGCCGCGGCGTCGAGCGGCTGCACCGGATGCTGGCGCGGGTGGATCCCGCCTCGGCGGTCCGGATTCAGCCGCGTGATCTCAAGCGGATCGTACGCGCGCTCGAGGTGTACCTGCTCACCGGGCGGCCGTTGACGTGCCACTTCGCCGATACCGCGTCGCCGATCGCCGATCTGCACGTCGTCGCAGTGGCGCTGCGGCTGCCAGCCTCGCAGATTTCGGATCGGGTCACCCGCCGCGTGCACGCGCAGTTCGAGCGCGGGCTGCTCGACGAGATCCGGGGGCTCGTTGCCCGCGGGATTCCGGAGACCGCGCGGCCGTTCGGCGGTCTCGTGTACCGGCAGGCGCTCGAGCATCTGCACGGAGTCCGCGACGAGGCGGCGACCCGCGCGCTCATTGCCCAGGAGAACCGGCGGTACGCGCGCCGCCAGTTGATCTGGTTTCGCAAAGAGCCTAACCTAACCTGGTTCGACGGTCCCGGTGAATCACCCGCCACGATTGCCGCCGTCCTGCGCATGCTCGATGAACGCACCCGCTGACCCTCCGCACGTCCGCGCCGCCAGCGAACGAGTCCCGGCCCGCTCGTGATCCCGTGGCGCCGTTCATCCGCGCGATCGTCATCGTCATGGACAGCGTGGGGATCGGCGAGCTGCCGGATGCCGCCGCGTACGGCGACCAGGGGAGCAACACCGTCGGCAATATCCACCGGCGCGTGCCACTCAGCATCCCGACGCTGCGAACGCTCGGCCTCGATCGGCTGGTCCCGCTGAACCGCCACGCCCCGGTGCCGCCGCTCGGCGCGTACGGGCGGATGGCGGAGGCCTCCGCCGGAAAGGACTCGGTCACGGGGCACTGGGAGATGATGGGCATCGTCCTCGACAGGCCGTTTCCGGTCTTTCCGGGCGGGTTTCCGGCCGAGGTGATCGCCCGCTTCGCCCGTGAGACCGGACGCCCCGTGCTGGGGAACAAGGCCGCCTCAGGGACGGCGATCATCGATGAACTCGGAGCCGAGCAGATGCGCAGCGGCGCGCTGATCGTCTACACCTCGGCCGACAGCGTGTTTCAAATCGCCGCCCACGAAGAGATCATTCCGCTCGCCGAGCTGTACCGCGCCTGCGAGATCGCGTACCGGATCGTCGGCGAAGGCATGGGCGTCGGACGGGTCATCGCGCGCCCCTTCGTCGGCACACCCGGCCGGTTCACGCGGACGACGAATCGACGCGATTACGCGCTGCCGCCGCCGGGCGAAACGCTGCTCGATCGCCTCCGGGGCGCCGGGTGGCCCGTCGTCGCAATCGGAAAGATCGAGGATCTCTTCGCCGGCCGGGGCATCACCGCCGCCCTGCACACGAAGAGCGATGACGACGCCATGGACCAGGTCGAGCGGCAGATGGCGCGCGTCGATCGCGGGCTCATCTTCACGAACCTGGTCGACTTCGATACGCTGTACGGCCACCGCAACGACGTCGCCGGCTACGCGCGCAATCTCGAACGCTTCGACGCGCGACTGCAGGCGATCCTGCCGCGCCTTGGAGCCGCCGATCTGCTCATCGTCACCGCCGATCACGGCAACGATCCCACGACCACGAGCACCGACCACGCGCGCGAATACGTGCCGCTGCTGGTCGCGGGGACCCATGTGCGGGGAAGAACGGATCTCGGCACGCGCCGAACCTTCGCCGATCTCGGTCAAACGCTCGCCGAGATGTTTGCCGTCGGCCGTCTTGCGAACGGCACCAGTTTCCTCGGTACAATCACCGCGTGACCCTGCGCGAACAACTCGAGCAGCGTGAGCGCGACGTGCTGGCGCCGCAGGCGGCCCGGAGTGCCGATTCTCGCGGGCGGCTGCGCGAGGAGCGCGAAGACGATGTCCGGCCGGCCTTTCAGCGCGATCGGGATCGGATCATCCACTGCAAGGCGTTCCGCCGCCTGAAGCACAAGACGCAGGTGTTCTTCGCGCCGGCCGGCGACCACTACCGCACCCGGCTCACGCACACCCTCGAGGTGTCGCAGATTGCACGCACGATCGCCAAGGTCCTCCGGCTCCATGAGGAACTGACCGAGGCGATCGCCCTCGGTCACGACCTCGGACACACGCCCTTTGGACACGCCGGCGAACGGGTCCTCGACGGCCTGATGCCCGGCGGCTTTAACCACTACGAGCAGAGCCTGCGGATCATCGATGTCCTGGAGAACGACGGGCGCGGCCTGAACCTGACCTGGGAGGTGCGCGACGGGATCGCGAAGCACTCCAAGGGCAAGTTGGGCGCGCCGGTCGGCGTGCCGCCGCATTTGCGCGCGAGCACGCTCGAGGGGCAGATCATGCGCGTGGCGGATCTCATTGGATACGTGAACCACGACATCGATGACGCGGTGCGGGCCGGCTTGCTCGAGCCGGCCGATTTGCCGTGCACCTTCATCGACGTCCTCGGCCAGTCGGCCTCGGCCCGGATCGGCGCGCTGGTGAAAGATGTCGTCACCGAAACGCTCGCCGCCGGCCTGACCGAAGTCCGGATGAGTCAGACCGTTCTCTCGGCCGTGCTCGGTCTCCGCACTTTTCTGTTCGAGACGGTGTACGAAAACACGATTGCGACAGCGGAGTTCCGGAAAGCGTCAGGGATCCTGAGTGGACTGTGGGAGAAGGTTCGCGAGCGCCCGGACCAATTCCTCGACGCGCGTACGGTCGAGTCCGAGGGCCTCGACGTCGCGACGCGCGATTTCATCGCCGGCATGACCGATCGCTACGCGGTGCGCCTCTACGAAGAGCTCTTTATCCCCAAGCCCTGGGTGACGCGGTCCCCGGAATGGCACTAGCCCCGCCCCCCGGTTAGAAGGTATATTGAGAGGTTCCATGTTGTTGGATCTAAGCCAGATCCGGACGCCCCACGAGCGGTACGATCGGACGTATCCCGCCGCGGGCTTTTCAGCCGAGCGGGACAACTTCCGCGTCGTCGACCCCGTACAGCTCGGCTTCGACATTTATAAGGACAAGGCGCAGTTTCGATTGGTGGGCGGCCTCACGACAACCCTCGAGCTGCCGTGCAGCCGCTGTCTCGAGCCGTTCCGCTGGCCGGTGGACGCGCATTTCGATTTGCGGTATCAGCCGCACACGCAGAACACCGGCGAAGGCGAGCGCGCGATCGAGGAAGACGATCTGACGACGGCCTTTTATGAGAACGACCAGATCGATCTCGGTCAGCTGATGGCCGAACAATTCTATCTGGCGCTCCCCATGAAGCCCCTGTGCTCGGACGCGTGCAAGGGGCTGTGTCCCGTGTGCGGAACGAACTTGAATCGCGACACCTGCGACTGCAAGCGTAGCTGGGACGACCCCCGCTTGGCGGCCCTGCGGGAGTTCCGGACGAAAAACTGAGGCGAAGGACCGAAACCATGCCAAACCCCAAACGACGACATTCAAAAACGCGGACCGCCAAACGCCGGACGCACGACGCGCTGCGGGCGGTCGGCCTCAGCGAATGTCCACACTGCCACGAGCCGAAGCCGCCGCACCGCGTCTGTGCCAACTGCGGTTACTACCGAGGGCGCCAGGCCCGTGCGGTGGAAGAAGAGTAGGCCTGGCCGACGGCGGCTTCGTTAATCCGATTCGCCGATGATCTGGGTCGCGGTTGACGCCATGGGGGGCGATTACGCACCCCGCACCGTCGTGGACGGCGCGCTCGCCGCGGCGCGTCACTTCGATTTCGGTGTCGCCCTGGTGGGGCCCGTGTCGATCGTCGAGCGCGAGGCCGCGCGCCACGCCGACGTCGATCGGCGGCGCATCCGGTTCATCGACGCGACCGAGGTGGTCGCGATGGACGCGTCGCCCGCCGCGGCACTGCGGCGCAAACCGGGCGCCTCGATCCGGGTCGCTGCCGATCTCGTGGCCCACGGCCACGCGGCAGCGCTCGTGAGTGCCGGGCATACCGGCGCGACGGTGATGGCGGCGCACGGTGCGTTCGGCATGCTGCCGGGCGTCGATCGGCCCGCGCTCGCCGCGACGATCCCGACACGCAGGCGCCCGGCCGTGCTGCTCGACGTCGGTGCCAGCGTGGAATGCCGGCCCCAGCACCTGCTGCAGTTCGCGGTGATGGGCAACGTGTACGCCCGCGTGATTTTCGGGCTCGACCATCCGCGCATCGGCCTGCTGTCCATTGGCGAAGAGGCAAGCAAAGGGAACGAGCTGACGCGCGAAGCGCATCGACTGCTGAAGACGGCGCCGCTCACCTTCATCGGCAACGTCGAGGCGCGGGACGTCTACAGCGGCATTGCCGATGTGATCATTTCTGACGGGTTCACCGGCAACGTCGCCCTGAAGATCAGCGAGGGGCTGGTCGAGACGATGGAGACGCTGCTCGGCGAGGAGCTGTCGAGCACGGTAACGATGCGGGTCGGATCGCTGCTCACCCGGCGGGCGCTTCGCCGCTTCAAACGCCGCGTCGATTACTCTGAATACGGCGGCGCGCCGCTGCTCGGTGTGGCAGGGGTCACAATCGTCGGCCACGGACGCTCGAGCGCCAAAGCGATTCGCAACGCGATGGCCATGGCCTACCGCTTCGCGGCGCAGCGGTTCATTCAGCGCGTGGAGCAGACGATCGCCGCGGCCGCGATCCCCCAGTCGTGATCGCGTTCATTTTCCCGGGCCAGGGTGCTCAGCGCGTCGGGATGGGCAAGACGCTCGCCGAGGCGTTTCCCGTGTGCCGCGACGCGTTCGCCGAGGCGGATGCGGCGCTCGGCGAGCCGTTGAGCCGCACGATGTTCGAAGGGCCTGACGATCAACTGACGCTCACCGAGAACGCGCAGCCGGCGATCCTGGCCGTCAGCACCGCCGCGTGCCGGCTGCTCGTGTCGCGCGGCATCGCCCCGGCGTTTGTCGCCGGCCACAGCCTCGGCGAGTACTCGGCCAACGTCGCCGCGGGGACCTTCGGGTTCGGCGACGGCGTGCGCATCGTCCGGCGCCGTGGCCGCTACATGCAGGAGGCGGTGCCGGTGGGGAGCGGTGCGATGGCGGCGATCCTCGGCCTCGACGCCGACGCGGTCGCGCGCGCCTGCGCCGACGCCGCGGAGGGCGACGTCGTGAGCGCCGCGAACTTGAACGGCGGTGGACAGGTGGCGATTGCCGGCACCACCGCGGCCGTGCAGCGCGCCGGCGAGCGCGCGAAGGCGCTGGGCGCCCGGCGGGTGATTCCGCTGCAGGTCAGTGCCCCGTTCCACTGTGCGCTGATGCAGCCCGCCCGGGATCGGCTCGAGCCCGAACTGCGCGCGCTGCCGGTGGCGGACCCGCGGATTCCCATCGTCGCCAACGTGGACGCCGCAGCGAAACGCGACGCCGCGAGCGCCATCGACGCGCTCGTCCGTCAGGTGACGGCGCCGGTGCGCTGGGAAGACGTCGTGCGCCGGCTTGCACTCGAAGGCGTCACAACGTATGTTGAGGTGGGTCCCGGTGCGGTCTTGAGCGGCCTGGTGCGCAAGATCCACCCCGACGCGACCGTCGTCAACTTCGGCAGCCCCGACGACCTCGCATCCGTTGAATCGTTGATCCATGTTTAGCCTCGACGGCAAGGTCGCCCTCGTGACCGGTGCGTCCCGCGGCATCGGGCGCGCGATCGCCACGCGGCTGGCGGAACAGGGCGCGACGGTGATTGCGGCCGCCCGCGGGACAAACGCGGGCGAGTGCGCCGCGGAATTGACGCGCGCCGGCCGGCGCGCCGAGGCGATGACGCTGGACGTTACCGACGCGCCGGCACTCGAACGGGCGCCAGCCGAAATCATCGCTCGGCACGGACGGCTCGACATCGTCGTGAGCAACGCCGGCATCACGCGCGATCAGCTGCTCCTGCGGATGAAACGCGAGGACTGGGAGGTGGTCCTCGCCACCAATCTGACGGCGACCTTCGCGCTGGCGCAGGCCGCGATGCGGCCAATGTTGAAGCAGCGCAGCGGCCGCATCATCGCCGTCAGTTCGGTCGTCGGACAGATGGGCAACGCCGGTCAAACCAATTACGCGGCGTCGAAGGCCGGACTGATCGGGTTCGCCAAGGCGCTGGCCCGCGAGGTGGCTTCCCGCGCGATTACGGTCAACGTCATCGCGCCGGGGATGATCGAGACCGATATGACGCGCGCGGTCGCCGCGGCGGCGCGCGGCGAACTCGAGCGGCAGATTCCGCTGGGGCGCCTCGGCAGCGTCGACGACATCGCCGCCGCAGCGTGCTTCCTCGCGTCGGATGAGGCGTCGTATATTACAGGACACGTGCTCGCCGTCAACGGCGGGATGTACATGTGACGGAGGAGGATTTGTGGCCGTAGCCGACAAAGTGAAGAGCATCATCGTGGAGCAGCTCGGGGTCGATGAAGAAGAAGTGACGCCGGATGCGTCGTTTGTCGACGATCTGGGCGCCGACTCGCTGGACACCGTCGAGCTGGTCATGGCCTTCGAAGAGGAGTTCGGCATCGAAATCCCCGACGAGGACGCCGAGAAGATTACGCGGGTGAAGGAAGCGGTCGAATATATCGAGTCACACGCCAAAACCAAGAAATAGGGACCATGACCAATCCTCGGCGGGTGGTGATCACCGGCATCGGCCTGGTGTCGCCGCTCGGCATCGGCACGGAATCCAACTGGGCGGCGCTGACGGCGGGGCGGAGTGGCATCGGCGCGATTACGCACTTCGACGCGACCCAGTTCGCCGCGCGCATCGCCGGCGAAGTCCGCAGCTTCGATCCGCTGCAGTTCGTGGACCGGAAAGATGTCAAGAAGATGGACATCTTCATCCAGTACGCGATTGCCGCGTCGCAGTTCGCGATGGATGACGCGCAGCTGACGATCACGCCGGATCTGGCCCCGGCCGCCGGCGTCTTCATCGCGTCAGGCATCGGCGGGTTCACGACGATCGAGCGTGAACACATCGCGCTCTTGCAAGGCGGGCCGCGCAAGATCTCGCCGTTTTTCATCCCGTCGGCCATCATCAACCTCGCCGCCGGACAGGTCTCGATCCGGTTCGGAGCGAAGGGTCCGAACTCCGCGACCTGCACCGCGTGTTCCGCGTCGGCGCACGCGATTGGCGACGCGTGGGAGATCATCCGGCGCGGCGACGCGGACGTCATGATCGCGGGCGGGTCGGAAGCGGCAATTACCCCGATGGGGGTCGGCGGATTCGCCGCGATGCGCGCCCTGTCGACGCGCAACGACGATCCGACGCGCGCCAGCCGGCCGTTCGACCGTGATCGCGATGGCTTCGTTGTCGGTGAGGGATCGGGCGTCTTGATTCTGGAAGAGCTCGACCGCGCGCTTCGCCGGGGGGCGCGGATTTACGCGGAGCTGGTCGGCTACGGGATGTCCGCCGACGCCTATCACATCACCGCCCCGTCGGAAGATGGAGACGGCCCGCTGCGCGTCATGGGACGCGCGCTGGCGAGCGCCGGCGTCCATCCGTCGCAGATCGACTACATCAACGCGCACGGCACGTCGACGCCCCACGGCGACAAGGTCGAAACGATCGCGATCAAGCGGTGCTTCGGCGAATGCGCGAAGAAAGTCGTCGTGTCTTCGACCAAGTCGATGACCGGCCATCTGCTCGGTGCCGCCGGCGGCCTCGAGGCTGGCATCACCGCTCTGGTCGTCCATCACCAGCTGGTGCCGCCCACGATCAACCTGGACGAGCCGGATGAGGAATGCGACCTCGACTACGTGCCGAACGTCGCGCGCCGGCTCGACGTCGACTACGCGCTCTCCAACTCGTTCGGGTTCGGCGGCACCAACGCCGCTCTTCTGTTCAAGAGATACCAGGCGTGAAGATCGCCGTCTGCATCAAGCAGGTTCCGACGCGCGAATGGCAGCCGCGCCTCGACGAGTCGAAGCGCTGGATCCGCGAAGGCGATGCCAGCTTCGAGATGAACGAGCCCGACGCCTACGCGCTCGAAGAAGCGCTGCGCCTCAAGGAGCAGCACGGCGGCGACGTCGTCGTCTGCTCGGCGGGGCCGGCGCGGGTGGCGCAAGTGCTGCGGGAGGCGCTCGCCCGCGGCGCCGATCGGGCCATCCACGTCGACGGCGAGGCACTGGCGTCCGCCGACGCGTTTGTCACCGCCTCCGCTCTGGCCGCGGCGATGCAGGAGGAGCGCTTCGACCTGACGCTGACCGGGCTCCAGTCCGACGATCAGGGTTTCGCACAGGTGGGCGTCATCCTGGCGGAGAAGCTCGGCCTGCCGCACGCGACCATCATCATGGAAGTCGCGGTCGAGGGGGGCAGCCTGCGCGTCAAACGCGAGCTCGAAGGCGGATGGTTCCAGTGGGTGGCGATGCCGCTGCCGGCGGTTCTGACGATTCAGAGCGGCATCAACCAGCTGCGGTACGCGACGCTCAAGGGCATCATGGCGGCGAAAAAAAAGGAGATCCGGCGAACCGAGGTGCCTGCCGGCGTGGCGCCCCATCAGAGCATCGTCAGCCTCTACGTGCCGGACAAGACCAAGAAAACGCAGATCATCGACGGGTCGCCCGCCGAGGCTGCCAAGGAGCTGGTGCGGAAGCTGCGCGATGAGGTGCGCGTCATCCCATGATCCTCGTCATCGCCGAACAACGCGAGGGCCGGCTGAACCGCGCCACGTGGGAAACCATCGTCGCCGCGCAGCAGATCGACGCCGCGGCGATTTCGGTGCTCGTGCCCGGCACGAAGACCGGTGAGGTCGCCCGCGAGCTGGCGTCGGCGCGCGTGAACGAGGTCCTCACCCTCGAAGATCCAGCCCTGGAGCCGTACACGCCCGACGCGTTCACCGCGGCGCTGCAGCATGCGATCGCGGAGCTGTCGCCCGCCTGCGTCCTGCTGCCGCACACCTATCAGACGCGTGACTTCGCGCCCAAGCTCGCCGCCCGCCTCGATCGGGCGATCATCACCGATGTCACTGGCGTCAAAACCGGCAGTCAGACCGTCTTCGTGCGCCCGATGTTTCAGGGGAAGCTGACCGCCGACGTCGAGCCGCTCGGCGCCGCCCCGCATTTCATCACGTTTCAGATCGGCGCCTACCGCGTCGATCAGGTGGGTCGGGGGCCGGCCGCGGCACCGATTCGCGCGCTGACGGCGCACGTTGACGCCGCCGCGATTCGGCAGCGTCCCGAGCCGCCCTTCCAGCAGGCGAAACAGGCGGTCGATCTCTCCCAGGCCGAGCGCATCGTGTCGGTCGGTCGCGGGATCAAGGAGCAGGCGAACATCAAAATCGCCGAGGACCTCGCGCGCGCGCTCGGCGCGGAGCTCGCCGCGTCGCGCCCGATCTGCGATTCCGGCTGGCTGCCGATGGAGCGGCAGGTCGGCAGCTCCGGCCAGACGGTCGCACCGAAGCTGTACTTCGCGCTCGGCATCTCCGGCGCCATCCAGCACCTGGTCGGCATGAAGGGCTCGAACACCATCGTCGCCATCAACAAAGACCCCGATGCGCCGATCTTCGAGGTGGCCGACTACGGCATCGTCGGCGACCTGTTCGAGATCGTGCCGGCGCTGATCGACGCGCTGAAATGACGGTGACGATGACGATTGCCGAATTGCGGAATTGCCGCACGGCAGGATGGCCGAACAGAAGGATGGCAGCACGCCGCGGCGCGGCCGCGTCCCCGTCCTGCCGTCCGGCCGTCCTGCCGTCCTGCAATTGACCCATGTCGATCGTCGTCTTCTGGATCCTCTTTTTGGCCTTCGTCGGCGCGTTCGCCGTGCAAGTGGCCATACGCGTCCGGATCATCGCCGCGGCACCCAATACCTTTGCCTTCGATCACCTCGGGTTTCGTGCGGTTCGGTGGCTGAGCGACGTGTTGTGTCAGCGACGGACAATCCGCGAGCGGCCCGCGGCCGGCGTCGCCCATGCGCTCGTGTTCTGGGGCTTCATCGCCTTCGCCCTGTACACGGTGACCGAGTTTCTCTATGGCCTGGGGCTGGTGAACCTCACCGACACCCGCTGGTTCCACGCGTACCGCGCGGCGATCGCCCCGTTTGCGGCGAGCGTGCTCGCGGGAATCGTGTACTTGCTGATACGGCGCGCCGTCGTGCGCCCGATCGCGCTTGGCCCGCACGTGTCGGCCGAATCGATCGTGATCGCGCTGTTCATCGCGACGCTCATGATCACCTTCCTGCTGACGTTCGAATTCGACGAACGGACGCGGGCCGGCGCGATCAACTGGTGGATCCACATGCTGGTGATCCTGGCGTTTCTGGCGCTGATCCCCGCCTCGAAGCACTTCCACCTGGTGCTGTCGCCGATCACGGTCTTCCTCAAATCGCCCGAGCTCGGGAACCTGCCGAACCTGGATTTCGACAAGGAGCAGGTCGGGCTCGAAACGGTCAAGGATCTCGGCAGCAAGATGGTGCTCGACGCGTTCACGTGCGTCGAGTGCGGGCGGTGCCAGGTGAACTGTCCCGCGTGGGGCGCGGGCAAGGAGCTGAATCCGAAAACGATCATCCTGCAGACGCAGCACGCACTGCTGGCCGGGGCGCGGGAGCAGAAGCTCGGCGAGGTCTACACCGAGCAGGTGTTGTGGCAGTGCACCACGTGTGGCGCCTGCGAGAACCAGTGTCCCGTCGGGATCGAGCACGTGCCGATTCTGATTGGATCGCGTCGCGGTCTCGTCTCAAACGGCGATGCGCCAGACTATCTCGGCGCGATGTACAACCATCTCGAACGCCGCAGCAACATCTGGGGCCTTGGCTATGATCAGCGGACGAAGTTCGTGCAGGCGGCCGGCGTCGAGCTGTTCGATTCGGCGAAACACGATGTGCTCGTCTGGCTGGGCTGCGCCGGCTCGTTCGATGCGGACTTCCAAAAATCGCTCCGGTCGCTGTTCTCGATTCTGAACACGAAGGGGGTCCGGTTCGGCGTGCTCGCCAAAGAACGCTGCAACGGGGATCCCGCGAAACGCACCGGCAACGAGTACATGTATCAGGAGCTGGCCACCGGCAACATCGACGAGCTCAAAGCGGCCGGTGTCACGAAGATCGTCACCTCGTGCCCCCACTGCGTGAAAACGATCGGCACCGACTACGCGAAGTTCGGCTATCGCGTGGAAGTTCTTCATTCCTCGGTGTTCGTCGAGACGCTGCTCCGCGACGACGCCCCGCACCGCGCCGGGTCCGGCCCCGCGCCCGTCGTCACCTTTCATGATCCGTGTTACCTGGGCCGCTACGCCGGCACGGTCGACGAGCCGCGCGCCCTGCTGACGCGATTTGGTGCGGAGCTCAGGGAGCCGTCACGAAATCGGGACAATCCGTACTGCTGCGGCGCCGGCGGCGGCCTGCTGTTTGCCGATAAGGAAGAGGAGCCGGGCAGCCGCATCAGCGACGTGCGTTTCAAACAGCTGCAGGCGACCGGCGCGCCCACCGTGGTCACTGCCTGTCCGTTCTGCTCGATCATGCTCAAGGGCGCTCAGGCGAGCGCCGGCGCGGACACGCAGTTCATCGATCTGATGGCGTACGTGGATGGCAGGCTCAAGTCGCTTGGCTGAACCCGCGATGGTTCAGGCGACCGGCCGCGACGGTTCGGCCGACTGGCGGATGTCCCGCTCCCGGCGGGCCCAAGCGAAGCTGATCTCCGGGCTGGGCTACTGGCTCGTCGCGGGTCTTGGCGTGACCCTGCGCTGGCAGACCGCGGGGCTGGAGCACTACGACGCCGTCATCAGCAGCGGCCGTCAACCGGTGATGGCCTTCTGGCACGGCCGGATTCTGGCCGCCACCTACTTCTTCCGGCGCCGGGGCATCGTCGTCATCACGAGTGAAAATTTCGACGGCGAGTGGATTGCCGGCATCATTCGCCGGTTCGGCTACGCGACCGCGCGCGGTTCGAGCTCGCGGGGCGCCCGAAAGGCCCTGCTGCAGCTCCGACGCGACATGGCGGCCGGCAAGCCGGCGGGGTTTACCGTCGACGGCCCGCGTGGTCCGGCCCGCGTCGCCCAGCCCGGCGCGGTCTGGCTGGCAAAAGCCACCGGAAACCCCATCTTGCCATTTCACCTCGAAGCGGACCGCGCCTGGACGATGAAGAGCTGGGATCGGACGCAGATTCCGAAGCCCTTTGCGCGGGTGGCCCTTGTGGTTGGCGAACCGTTCCACGTGGCGGCCGAGGCGGACGAAACCGCCATCGAGGCGGCGCGCCGCACACTCGACGCGCGGCTTCGCGCCCTCGAAGCGCGCGCGACTGAACTCCTGGCGCGGGCGTGAGACGGGAGGGGCACCATCGATGTCGGTGATTCTGATTCACTCCGAACGGTTCGCGGAGCACCAGACGCCGCCGGGTCACCCGGAGCGATCCGAGCGAGCCGAAGTCTTCGACGCGATTGCTGCGCGTTGGGCCAGGCGGGGCGTCGAGGTGGTGGCGCCGCGCAGCGCGACGCACGAACACCTCGCGCGGGTGCACGACCCCGAGTACATCCGGCGCATCTCCGAGACGGCCGGTCGCGCGACCGCGCTCGACCCGGACACCTACACGTCGCCGGAGTCGTATGACATCGCGCTCACCGCGGCTGGCGCGGCGGTAGAAGCCGTCGAGCGTGTCCTCGGCGGATCGCATCGGGCGGCAGTCGCGATGGTGCGCCCCCCGGGTCATCACGCGGAACGGGACCGCGCGATGGGATTCTGCCTGTTTAACAACGTCGCGGTGGCGACGGCCCATGCGCGCGCGCTCGGGGCAGCCAGGGTGGCAGTGGTCGACTACGACGTGCATCACGGGAACGGCACGCAACACATGTTCGAAGCCGACCGGCAGGTGCTGTACATCTCGACGCATCAGTACCCGTACTATCCGGGTACCGGCGCCGCCGACGAAGTGGGACGCGATCCCGCACGCGGATTCACCGTCAACGTGCCACTCGAGGCCGGCTCGGTCAGCGAGGACTACGGAGCCGTGTTCAGCGGCGCCGTGGTCCCGATCCTGCGGCAGTTCGAGCCGGACCTTCTCATCGTGTCAGCAGGGTTCGATGCCCACGAACGCGATCCGCTTGGCGGCATGCGCCTGACGAGCGACGCGTTTGCCGCGATGACGGCCGATCTCCGGGCCGTGGCCGAGGAGTGTTGCCGCGGGCGGGTCGTCGCGGTCACCGAGGGCGGTTACGATCTCGAGGCGCTCGGCACCTCGCTCGACGCCTCCATCGCGACGCTCGACGGCCCGCCGGCTCCGGTGACCTGGCCGTCGAGTGGCATCTCCTCGGCCCGCGGGCGCGCTGCGCTCGACGCCGTGCGCCACGCGCAGGCCGCGTTCTGGACGTTCTAGCCGACGGCCGCGCTACTTCGTCGACGGCATCCCCACCCAGTTCGCCAGCTCAGCCATCGTGATGATGCGGTTGTCAGCGGGGTAGTGCACCGGCACGATCCGCTGCACGTCGAGTTTCAGCCGCCGAATGTTGTCGAGCAGGCTCACCGTGAACGGGCTCGGCGGCCTCGGCGGCGCGGCGTTGGCCGCCGCCGGGTTGTAGCCGTCGGCTTCGAGCAGCACCTTTTCGTGCGGCAGATACGCCAGCAGCATCCCGTCGTGGTGGCCGAAGTGGTCCATGTGATAGAGCTCGATCGTGTGAGTCCCGTCGGTGAGGACTCGCCGCTCGCCTACCGCTTCGACGACCGGTTTCTTGCCCGCGAGCTGCGCCTTGTCGGGGTTGAGCGTGTGCGGCAGGCTCAACGTCTTCTCGAGATACGCCTTGTTGATCTGGTAGGTCAGGATCGTGGCCCCTTCGGCGACGGCCGCGCGCAGCCCGCTCGAGTGATCGATGTGGCTGTGCGTATTGATCACGTATTTGACCGGGGTTCCCGGCATCAGCTTCTTCGCTTCGGCAATGATCGCGAGGCCGCGCGCCTCGCTCTGCCCCGCCTCGATGATCGTGATGCCGTCCTTGAGGCCGACGGCGATGGCCGCGTAGCCGCCCGTCAGGAGATAGACGCCGTCGCCGAGTTTCTCGGACGGAACGGCGGCGGCGTCGGCAGCCGGCGCCGCGGCTGCGCCGCCGCGCCCCTGCGGCGCCTGAATGGTCACCGGGGCGTTCATCTTCGCATCGGTCACGGTCAGATCGAAGATGGGATAGCCGCCCTGCTTCTGCACGATATGCATCGGGAACTGGGCGCCGCCGATGTCGCGGTAGTTGCTGAAGTCCGCCTCAAACGGCATGTCCCCCAGGAAGGGATTGTCGACCCAGGTCTCGACCCGCTCGACGAGGTGCTGCGCGTTGATGTAGCCGTTCACTTTCGCCCGGTTGTCCCCGTCAAACGTGATGACGCTGTACTTCGCTCCGGCGATCGTTTTGCCGGCGACCGTCGCATGGCGCTCGGCGGCCATGCGCAGAAACCCGTGCGGCAGCATCACGAATTCAAGCTGCTGCAGCCAGGGAGTGGTGGGCGTGACCAGGATGGTCTGGCTGGCCGGCTGCTCACCGACTAGGGGCTGGAGCCCGCCGCCGTGCGGCGGGTTCTCGCCCTGCATGCGCACGCGATCGACGCGTGACGCCGGTGTCTCGAAATTGACGGCCCGGGTGTAGCTCTTGTTGATGAACCTGGGCCAGGGCGAGCTTGGGTTCGGCGCCTGCCCGAGGGCGAAGTCGTAGCCGGTCGCCGAGAACTGGACAGTCTTGAGGGCTGCAACGCCGATGGCTCGCGAGGCGGCTGCGAGTTCGCTCTCGCTGTCCTGCGCCGCAGCGGCGCCGGTGAACAGAACGACGACGGTGAGGGCGACAAGAGAGGTCTTCATGGCCGGTTACAATAACGTACAGACGGTCATGACGGAGTTCAAACCGCAGCGCGTGGACAGGAAGTGGCAGCAGGTGTGGGCCGAACGGCGGGCGTTCGAAGCCGACATCGACCCGACGCGCGAGAAGTTCTACGCGCTCGAGATGTTCGCCTATCCGTCGGGCTACGCCCACGTGGGCCACGTCCGCAATTACATCATCGGCGACGTGATGGCGCGCATGAAGCGGCTCCGCGGCTTCAACGTGCTGCACCCGTTCGGGTGGGATGCCTTCGGCCTGCCGGCCGAGAATGCGGCGATCAAGACCGGGACCCATCCCGAGACGTCGACCCTCGCCAACATCGCCCACATGAAGGGGCAGTTGCAGCGGCTCGGCATCAGCTACGCGTGGGAGCGCGAAATCAGCACCTGCCTCCCCGAGTACTACAAGTTCAACCAGTGGATTTTCCTCAAGATGTACGAACGGGGGCTGGCCGTTCGGCGACGCTCGACGGTGAACTGGTGCCCCCATGACGAAACGGTGCTCGCCAACGAGCAGGTCATCGACGGCGCGTGCTGGCGCTGCGGAACGATCGTCGTCACGCGCGATCTGGAGCAGTGGTTCTTCCGCATCACGGCGTACGCCGACGAACTCATCGCCGGCCTCGACAAGCTGACCCAGTGGCCCGACAAAGTCGTCGTGATGCAGCGCAACTGGATCGGACGATCCGAAGGGGCACGCGTCCGCTTTCCGGTCGTCGGCAGCCCGGACGCGACCATCGAGATCTTCACGACCCGCCTCGACACCATTTACGGGGCCACCTTCGTGCTGCTGTCGCCCGAGCATCCGATGGTGGACCGGTTTGCCGCCGAGAGTCCGGATCCGGCGGCGTTTCGCGCCCGCGTGGCGGCGTTTCGCGCGCTCGACCGCGAAGCGCGCCTGACCGGCGCCATCGAGAAAGAGGGCTTCGACACCGGGCGCACTGCCATCAACCCGTTCACGAACGAAGCGGTGCCGATTTGGATCGCCAATTTCGTGCTCGCCGAATACGGCACGGGCGCGATCATGGCGGTGCCCGCCCACGATGAGCGCGATTTCGATTTCGCGCGCAAATACCACCTCCCGATCCGCGTCGTCGTCACCGACGAGGACGCGCCGCCCGCCGCCGAGACGATCGCGGCAGCGACGACGAATTACGGTCGGCTGGTGAATTCCGGGCCGTGGAGCGGGCAAGCGGCGCCGGCCGTCATCGGCGAGATGATTCGCGATGCGGAACGCCGCGGCGTCGGCGGCGGCGAGGTGCAGTATCGCCTGAAGGACTGGGGAATTTCGCGCCAGCGTTACTGGGGCACGCCGATCCCGATGATCTACTGCGACCGCGACGGCGCGGTTCCGGTGCCCTACGACGACCTGCCCGTCAGGCTGCCGAAGGTCACCACATTCACCGGGCGCGGAGATTCGCCGCTGGCGCAGGTGCCCGAGTTCGTGAATGTCACCTGCCCGCGCTGCGGCGGTCCGGCCCGACGCGAGACCGACACGATGGACACCTTCGTCGACTCGTCGTGGTACTTCCTGCGCTTCTGCGATCCGCACAACCACGACCAGCCGTTCGATCCGGCGCTCGCCCGCTACTGGATGCCGGTGGACTTCTACAGCGGAGGCGTCGAGCACGCGATCCTGCACCTGCTGTATTCGCGGTTCTTTACGCGCGTGCTGCGGGATGTCGGCCTCGTCACCTTCGACGAGCCCTTCACCCGGCTGCTGACGCAGGGGATGGTGCTCAAAGACGGCGCCGTCATGTCGAAATCGAAGGGCAACGTCGTCGATCCGGACGACATGGTCCGGAAATACGGAGCCGACGCGCTGCGGCTGTACGTCATGTTCGTCGCGCCGCCGGAAAAGGAGGTCGAGTGGAGCGACGCCGGCCTCGAAGGGAGCTTCCGCTTCCTGCTCCGCGTCTGGCGCATCGTCGACCACTGGTGCGAGACCGTCGGCGGGGAGGGGAGACCGGCGTCTGGCGATGAGTACCTCGAGACCGAACGGGCGCTCCGGCGGAAGACGCACGAGACGATCCGGCGGGTGACGACGGACATCGAAGATCGAATGCATCTGAACACGGCCGTGTCATCGCTGATGGAACTCGTCAACGAGCTGTACGCGTTCAGCGACACGACGGCGCACGGCGTGCCGGCGAAAGGGGAGCCGCCGCCGGCGCGCGTCGAGCGCCCGCAGACCATCGCGGCGCTGCGGGAAGCGATCGACGCGCTGGTCGTCATGATCTCGCCATTTGCGCCGCACATGGCCGAGGAGCTGTGGCAGATGCTCGGCCACCGTGAAACGCTCGCCAGCGCGCGGTGGCCGACGTTCGACCCCGCGATTGCCAAGGCGAACGAAGTCGTGGTACCGGTCCAGGTGAACGGGAAACTTCGCGCCCGCGTCACGGCGCCAGCCGAAGCCTCGGAGGACCGGCTGCGTGAGCTGGCGATGGCTGAGGCGGCCGTGAAGACCCATATTGCGGGAAAAACCGTTGTGAAGGTGTTGATTGGCAAAGGACCTATCGTCAGCGTCGTCGTCAAGTAGCGCTCGCCGGCTGGCGCCGCGCGCGGCCGCGTGCCTGGTGCTCAGCCTTCTCGGCGCGGGGACGTGGTCAGGGTGCGGCTATACGCTGGCCGGCCGTGGCACTTTTCTCCCGCCGTACATCAAGATCATCGGCGTGCCGACGTTCACGAATCGCACGACGGTGTTCAACCTCGAAACGCTCCTGACGCAGAAGGTGCGGGCCGAGTTCATCGGACGCGGCAAGTACCAGATCCTGCCGCAGAACACGGGTGTCGACGGCCTGCTGGTCGGCGAGGTCACGGCGGTGACGGTGGCGCCTGTGGGCTTCACCCAGCAGAACCTCGCCTCGAGCTACAGCGTGACGATGAGCGCGCGGATCGAGTTCCGCGACACGCACGAGAACAAGGTGCTCTGGGAGAATCCGGCCGTGATGTTTCGACAGGATTATCCGGCGACGAGCGGCGCCCGCATCACCGATGCGGTCGCGTTCTTCCAGCAGGACGCCAGCGCCCTGGACCGGATGAGCACCGAGTTCGCACGCACAATCGTGAGCTCGATCCTGGAAGCGTTCTAGTTGCCCAATCAACCAGTCTCGGCCGTCCGCAGAGACATCGAGTCGGGCCGCCCCGATCCGATCTACCTGCTCCAGGGCGAGGACGACATCGAAAAAGCGGCGCTCGCCGCTCAGTTTGCCGAGCTGGTGGACGAGGGGCTCCGCGCATTCAACGTCGATCGGATCCATGCCGGCGATTGGACGACGGGCGACCGGATCGCCGATGGCGTTGCGTCGCTGGTCGAGGCGGTCCGGACCCTCCCGATGATGGCGCCGCGCCGCGTCGTCATCGTGGCGCAGGCCGATGCGGTGCTGACGCCGAAACGCGAGAGCGAGGCGGCGTCGCGGGCGCTCGACCAGCTGGAGACGCTCCTGAAATCGCCGGAGCCGCAGACCGTGCTCGTGTTCGTCGCGGCCTCGCCCGACCGGCGCGGCCGTCTGGTCAAGCTGCTCCAGAAGGCGGCGACGATTGTCGACTGCGGAGTCATCGCCGACCTCGCGGACGCGGAGCGCTGGGTTCGCAATCGCGTGGCGGCGGGCGGCGCGGAGATCGATCCGGCGGCGGCCCGCACCCTGG
>JBPYEE010000505.1:0-7569 GCA_051985095.1 Vicinamibacterales bacterium
TCATTTAATCATGTTTATAGAATAAAATGCGACCCGATGCAACAGCTAGCCGGCCTTCGAGATCTGCGCGAGCTTTTAGCCTGTCCCTCGCCAATCTTCCGACTGCCGTGGGAATCACTCGCGGACGCGGTCGTCGCGGGCGAAGACGTTTCGGGCTTGCAATGACGTGAACGACCTGACCGCGCGCCAAGACGCGTATTTGCCTAATCTCGATTCAGGCTCGCGCCGAGAGACACCATCTCAAACGTCCGTCGACCTTGCGGCAGATTGACGTGTGGGTGTGACGGAACCGCCGTTCACGCGCGTTTGGGCCAGTCGCGTACGCGACCGACTCTGGCGGGTCCCCGCCCGAGTTCGTTGATGTTCGGTCGTGAAGGTCGGCCCCAGCATCCTGCCAGCCCGAACACGTGCGTGGGACCGACGGAGACCAACCGACGATTGCCCAGTGTTCGGAGCCGCGCGGCGCGTCAACCGACATCGGAGTCGAGGGCAATGGACGCACACGGGTATCGACGATGTCGTCTCCGCCCCGCCCTCTCCATGCTGCCAGGGACGAGGAGGGTGTAAGGTCACTGAAGTGGTTCGCCAGGAAAGTACGCCAGGTCTGCGACGGTCGCCTCGTTCGGTCTGGCAGATACCGCGACACCGTACGCTCTGAGACGGTGATTTTCCAGTTTGAGCAACTCGCCGCATCGGCAGACGCTACGCGAGCGTCAACGGTTTTGTGCCGGACCGCGATATTTGGCGACGGACAGCGGCCTGACTGTTGGTTCGGCCGAGAAATGAGACATTACGGAGGCGAACCGCGCTCCGCTTTCCTCTGCGTCCGCTCACGCGATCTCGCTTCAACTCGGAGGGCGGCAACCACAAGCGTCCCACTCCTCGTTCTCCGTTCAGCAACGCCACGAGCTTTGCCCTTGGAATGGGGCGGCTGAAATAAGATCCCTGCGCCCGATCGCACCCTTGCTCGCGCAAATAGTCGAGTTGTGCCCGCGTTTCGACGCCTTCGGCGGTTACGCTCAAGCCGAGAGCGTGGCCCATCCGGATGACGGCTGCAACGAGGGCCTGGTTGGTGCGATCCGTCGCGCAGTTGTGGACAAATGATCGGTCGATCTTGAGCGCATTCAACGGGAAGCGCTTCATCAATCCGAGGCATGAATATCCGGTCCCGAAATCGTCCACCGCGACCTGAATACCCAGCCGCCGAAATTCCTTGAGGTGACGCAGCACTCGCTCCGGATGCCGCATGAGCCCCCGTTCGGTCAGCTCGAGCTCGAGCAAGTGCGGGTCGTACCCGACACGCTCGGTGATCGTGCGCAGCTCGTTCAACAGTTCCGGGTCAACGAAATGTCGCATGCACACATTGATCGCGAGCTTCAGAGGTTGGTCGAGCCCGTGACTGAGCGCTTCGGCCATGGCGGACTGCATGACCCACCGTTCGATCGACAGGATCAACCCGCTCTCCTCGGCGATCGGGATGAATTCGGCGGGTGGAACGAGGCCCATGCTCGGGTGGTGCCATCGCACGAGCGCCTCCAGGCCGTCAATCCGACCGCTCTGCAAGTTGACGAGCGGCTGGAAGTGCAGCAGGAGCTCGTCGCGCTCGAGCGCTCGACGGAGGTCGGCGGTGAACGTCAGCTTGGCGGACGCCACCGATTGCGAACGCGCGGCATAGAAACGATGAGTGTCGCGGCCCTCGGATTTCGCGCTGTACATCGCGCGGTCGGCGTTGCGAAGCAGCTCGCTGGCGTCCGTGCCGTCGCCCGGATACGAGCTCACCCCGATGCTAGCGGTGATGAAGAGCTCCCGACCTGCAGCCGTGAAAGGCGCTCGGAGGTGATTCAGCAGCTTGTCGGTGACGGGAATCAGCGCCGAGCGTTGCGCGACTTCGACGATTGCGACGAACTCGTCGCCGCCAAGCCGGGCCAGCGTGTCGTTGTCGCGAAGGGCCTCGCGGAGCCGCTGCGCCACCTGCTGCAACACATCGTCGCCAACCTGGTGACCGAGCGTGTCGTTGATCTGCTTGAAGTCATCGACGTCGATGAAGACCAGCCCCGCGACGCGTCCATCGCGCCGAGCCCGTTTGAGGGCGCCGTCCAGGTGTTCCATGAACAAGAGTCGATTGGGGAGGCCGGTGAGGCTGTCACGGTAGGCGCTCTCGCGCAATGCCTCTTCGGCTTGCCTCTGGACGGTGATGTCGCGTTGGGTTCCCCAGGCGCGGACGATCATTCCGTTCTCCACAATGGCGCTCAGGTTGTTCAGGATGACTTTGGCATTCCCGTACCTGTCCAACTCGGACGACTCAACATCGTTGAGGCTGTAACCGTTGGCGTGGAGAGCGCGAAGATACTCGATATTTTTCGGATCCGACTTGGGCATCAGATCACCCAACCGTGCGCCCAGAATCTGCGCCGCGCTGTCGTATCCGTACATTCGCGCCATCGCGTCGTTGCACTCAGCGAGGTAAGCGAATTGGTAAAGCAGCTCGATCTGTGCGTCCACAGGCAGTGTCACCGGGATCGGCTGTTCGATTTCAAAACGCCAGATCCCTTCCGAACTGATCGCAATGAAGGAACGGTAGTCCTCGTAGCTCGCCTTCCAACGCTCGACCGCCGGGATGCGCTCGATAGCTTCCCAACATCGGTTTGCCACGGTATCGATGAGATCGATCTCCTGGCTGGACCAATGGCGGGGCGTCTTTTGGATGACAGCCATCGAGGCGACGAGATGGCCCGCCCTGATCAGCGGAACGCACACCAAAGATCGGATTTCCGAGTGCAGATGTGGAGAAATGCGGATTCCCGGGGGCAGGTCGGTCTCGACATCATCGACGACGTACGCGTGATGTTCCAGCGAACCGAAGTCGGACAGCCGATACCGGCCCGTAATGCTGTTCGCTGCAGCCTTGGCGTAGTCGCCGAGTATGAAGAAGTGATCCTGGTCGGTCTCGACCTGGGCGTAGGCGCAGCGATCCGCTCCCGTGTATTGGCCTAGCATCCGCATCGTGAGGGCCACGATGTCCTTCGGATCCGCAACAAGCCGCATCAGGGCATAGTCAAGATCGCCAATGAACCTGTCTGAGGCGTAACTGGAGTTCAAACTCGGCCGTTCCCTTTCCGGCCTTGTCGATGTTGAACAACCCCATAACCTGAATTCAATTCAAGTTTATCGCTTTGGCGACAGATCGTGTGGTTCGGAACGGCACACGCAAGACCTCAGCGGTGCGCTGGACATCGGCAATCGTGAGCGAAGCAATTCGGGGAAGGAATACGGTGCGAGGCTGATCATCCCGCCCCTGCTGAGGCACTCGCGCGTGGCGCCGCGTGAAGAAGCTCTCTGGCTGTCTGACACGCCCACCCGATGACGTGGGCAGCTTGCTGCGCCTGCGCGCACGTATGCGTCGCCATGACTTGCATACGAAGGCGGCAGGCGCCAACCGAAACCGCGGGGTATTCGATCAGATTCGTGAATACGCCACGGTCGAAACACAAGGCTGCCGTGATCCGGCCCACCGCCTCTCGTCCCAGCAGTGCCGGCACAAGCGGTCCCGGCTTGCCGAGGCAGACGATTCCTGACGCGGCGAGCGCGTCGCGCAGAACGTTAGCCAGGTCGCTGACCCTTTCTCGCAACAGGTCGCCTTCGACGCTGCGAACGATCTCAACCGCCTTCAGGACTGCAGCGCACTGGTGGGGTGAGATGGCATTGGAAAACGTTCGCGATGGCGCGCCCGCTCGCAAGTATTCGCTGATCGCGGTGGACGAAGTGGACGCGAAGCCACCATTTGCCGCGAATACTTTGGAAAAGCTGCCGATGACCAGATCGACTTTGCCGAGCAGGCCTTGCAGCCCCACGATTCCGGTGCCGCCGGGCCCGACGGCTCCAAGATCGTGGGCAGCGTCGACCAGGAGTGTCGCCTCATACTCGCGGCAAACGCTTTGAAGCGCTGCGAGATCTGGCGAGTCGCCGTTCATGGAAAAGATGCCCTCGGTGACGACCAAGATCGCGTTCTCCGTGTCGGTCGCCCGTATGCGACGGAGCTGGCGTTCGAATGCCTCGGTCGATAGGTGCCGCACCCGATGCACATTCGGAGTCGCGGCCATCGCTCCCTGGACGCAGCAATTGTGAGCGTACTGGTCAAGAACCACGTGGTCCTTCGCGCGGATCAAGGCCGTGATGACGCCAAACCCCGCCGCCCACCCGGTGGGGAACAACACAACATGCGCGAGTCCGAGCATCTCCGCCAGGGCTGCCTGCAGCTGGATTGACAGAGGTGAGTTTCCCTGCAGGATCGGCGAGCCGGCAGTGTGCGTGCCGTATTGATTGATAGCCTCGACGGCTGCGTCTCGAACCGCAGCGTGCGTGGAGAGCCCAAGGTAGTCGTACGACGCGAAGTTCACGCCTGTCCGTTCCGTTCCCGCCGCGTCGATCACTGTGGCCTCCGGTCCGGGAGCGGATCGAAGCTGGGTTGAGAAAGGCCACACTCCTTGCTCCAGACGATTTCTATGCCAGTCGTGATATCGCTGCGTCCGTAATTCCAGACTTTTGCCCGACTGTCCCAGGAAGTCGGCAAAGCTGCCTTCCAGCGCGCCACTGTCGATCAACTTCAGGATGTCCTGAGTGAACCGGTCAGCAAGTGCGCTAGTGATGCCTCCGTCGCGGGGGCCGTGATGACTGCCTTTGAATCTGCGGGGGCCATTGTCGCGCCGCGGGGCGCGCTCTTGGCGTTTCGGGGGCTGACCTCCGACACCGACCTTGGACCGGGACACCTTCAGAGCCTCAAACCTGTGGGTAGATGGGTAATTCATTGTATACAAGCGTGGACGGCCTGGCGGAACTAAAGCGGCCGCACATTAAGGCGGTATGGCGGTGAGCATACCGTTCTTCTAGTCCCTGCTCGGCCCCTTCCCTTCGACGGCCCCGCCGTTCGGCCAAGAGCCGGCAGGTGGCACCTCAGCCGTATTTGCGTGACGTCCGTGTGATTCGCCAGATTCCCATCCGGGCCTCTGTCCGCACGATCGCCCGCCATTTCGACGATTATTCACGTTTCTCGTGACGCTGCGGGTGCCCCTACCGAGAACGCGGTCCGCGCCTTTGAGGAGCCGTCGACGTCCCAGACACGAGCCGCGCCGACTCGGGAATGCAAGGCTGTCACCTCTGTTGGACGACGTGGCGCAGATCACGAGCATCGTTTTCGCGCGTGGCGGGCGAAGCGCCATGGTCAGGCGGCGCGACGTTCGTAATGGTGTTGTAAGCCGCCGACGTGGGGAATTTGGGTGATCGCACCGCTGGCTGGCGGTTGCGCCGCCCGTGGAACGGGTTCGTCCTTGTCCAAAGCAAGGTGCGGACGCCACTGGTGATAATAGGCAAGGAAGCTTCTCAGCGTTCGTCGAAGAGACCGCTCATTCCACACGATGACATGATCGAGGCACTCCCGCCTCAGGGTTCCGATCAGGCGCTCCACGAACGGATTTTCCCAAGGGGCGCGAGGTGTGATCAGAATCTCTTCAGTGCCAAAACTCTGGAGCAATTGACAGAAGTCGGGTCCGTAGCGGCCGTCGCGATCGCGCACCAGATATCCTGGTGCGGTTTGGTCTGGAAACGCCTCGCTTCCAAGTTGAGCGGCGGCGCATCGAACTGCCTTCACGATGATGACGATCGAGTTTCGGGCGCGGGTCGCAAGTCACCGATTCCCAGAACGGTGCGCCCGATTCTCACGCAGGGCGGACGCTTCACGCATCAAGCCGTGGCCACGATTTTTGGCTGACACGGATGATCACTGCAGCTAGAATCCGCGCGATGTCGGGCTCCGGGCTGTAGCTTTATGCGTGCAGCACGCGTCAGCGCAATCGCTCCAGTTGTCGTGGTCACCCTCGGCCTGATGGGTTCCGTGGGATACCGCGATCTGTCCGCCCTTCACAATGCGGCGGAGCAATCTGCTCCCACGGTGACGTACACCAAGGACGTCGCGCCAATCCTGTTCGAGCACTGCGCCGGGTGCCATAACCCGTACGGATCCGCGCCGTTCAGTGTGCTGGAGTTCGAGGCGGTTCGAGCGCATGGTCACGCCATTGCGGCCGCGACCGAGAGTCGAGCGATGCCGCCATGGCTTCCCGAGCCGGGCTATGGCGAGTTCGCTGGCAACCGGAGGCTGACGACCGACCAGATCGAGACGATTCGCGCCTGGGTGGTGCAGGGGATGCCTGAGGGAAGCCTTGCGAATCTCCCGCCGGCACCAGGACCTGCCGACGGTTGGCAGCTCGGCGAGCCCGACCTGATCGTCACCATGCCCGTGCCCTATACGCTGCCGGCTGGCAACACCGACATCTTCCGAAATTTCGTGATCCCGATTCCGGTCTCAGAGACACGTTTCGTGAAGACGATCGAGCTGCGGCCGGGCAGCGCCAAGTTCGTCCACCACGCGCTGATGGCGATCGACGAGACGCCGTCGTCGCGACGGTTGGACGATCTGGACCCCGGGCCGGGTTTCGCGGGGATGGACCTGATGGGCGAAGCCCACATGCCGGATGGAAGCCTGCTCGGCTGGACGCCGGGGATGCTCCCGTTCCCGGGTATTGCAGGCATGACCTGGCGCTTGCAACCCCGGACCGACCTGGTGCTGCAGCTGCATATGCTGCCCTCCGACACGCCGCAGACGATTCAAGCGGCCGTCGGCTTCCACTTCGCCAAGCCGTCGGAGGCGCCGGTTCCGGCACACGTGCTGCTGCTGGATGCCGACGACCAGCTGAATATTCCCGCGGGAGAGAAGAACTTCGTCGTGACCGACTCGATGGAGCTGCCGGTCGATGTCGAGGTCCTGCTCGTGTACCCACACGCGCATTACCTGGGCAAACGTGTCGAAGGGTGGGCCACGCTTCCTGACGGCACGACCCGGTGGCTCATCAAGATCGACCATTGGAATTTCATGTGGCAGGACATGTATCGCTTTGTGGAGCCGGTCCCGCTGCCCGCGAGAACGACGGTCAGCATGCGTTGGACCTTTGACAATTCGGCCGAGAACCCGAGCCAGCGGTCCGACCCGCCGCGGCCGGTCACTGCCGGGAACCGCTCGACGAACGAGATGGCCCACCTGCAGCTGCAGATGCGGCTGCAGCGTCCCGAGGATCGGCCGGTGCTGCAGGAAGCGCAATACGCGCACGTGATCCCAAGGAATCCGCGCAACGCGCGGCTGCGCTACGGTCTGGCCAGCGCGCTCAAGGACCAGGGCCGATTCGCCGAGGCCGCTCGAGAATATCGGGCGGCGCTGGCGATTGATCCCGACTACTTCGCCGCGCACCTCAATCTTGGTGCGGTGCTCATGAGGCAGGCGATTCCGGTGCGCCTGGACGTCGACGCCTCGCAGCGCCCGCCGTGGCTACAGGCCGACGAGGCGATCGCCCACCTTCGCGCCGCGCTTCGGCTCGATCCCGATTCTGCGGGTGCACACTACAACCTGGGCATCGCGTTCGTCTATCAGGGCCAGCTCGACGAGGCGGCGCGTGAATATGGCGAGGCCATTCGAAGTAACCCCGATTATGCCGAAGCCCACAATAATCTCGGCCAGGTGCTGAC
>JBPYEE010000506.1:0-6396 GCA_051985095.1 Vicinamibacterales bacterium
TCTTGGGCCGATCTCGTCAAATAGGAATTCTGTCGATTTTGCCGCCGCGTCTTCGTCGGAAAGATATTCGGTCCCCGCTTCGGGCCGGATGCGAAAGCGTCCGTGACGGCTCACGCCTGCGGAGCTCGTAAACTTAAAGGACGTTACCGCGAAAAACGCCTCGCGCGCAAAACTCGTCGGGATCGGTTTCGGCGTTTCGACGAAGCGCTTGGCACTCGGGTGGGTCGCCAAAAAGTTGCCGAGCGCCGCCGGTTGGCCCCCTCCGGCGGCGATGACTGCCCGGCTTAAGTCCAGAAACTCTTCAGGAGTGCGCACCGGGAAGCCGTTCGTGGAGTGCGCGACGATATCCGTATGCTCATGCTCGCCGAGATGAAAACGGATGGCGATTCCTCGCGGGCCAGAGCGCGCCGGGTCGTTGTCGGGAATATTGGGCAAGCCGGTACCGTCGGAGTAACGCACCGTGACCGGAGTGGACGGCCTGCCAGCATGCGGCGCGCGAGTCAGCTTTGCCGCTTCCGGGGATGGTGTGAAGACGCCTGAGCACATGAGCCCCTTAGCGTGGGCGGGCCGATAGCCGGGGTGCAGTCCGAATTGCTGGTCGATAACGTCGAGTAGCTCATGGGCGAGGGCGGGATTAGTGATCGTTCCCGTTGCCATAAGTCCTCCTTTTGAAGCGCACCAACAGACGCCTTACCTGGTGGCGCATGATGTGCAGAACTCTTTTCACTAAAGGTTGAGGCGCTTACCGTTGTGCCAACCGCCGTTCTTTCCCATCGGTCCGCCGAAGCGATGGTCGGTTAATCAGGCTGCGCGCCTGTAGAAGTTACGCAGTCCACCGAGCCGATTCAAGTCTCAAGGTTCCTGTAAAATCGGTTATTGGGCTACTGACCTCCATTTCGGTCTAAGCGACCTTCATCGATTGTCGCTCACAGCGCTTGCGGCTGTCGCAGGAACCCTCGGCAATAATTCCCGCACGTTCGGTTGGTGCTCACGCCGCGACCAGTTCGAGGCCGTTCTCGTGATGGAGCCCTCCCCAAATTGGCGTGGCCACGACGCGAGGGCCGGCGGGCAGGTGGTGGCCGTTCGACGTGACCGCTCGATCAGGCGGAGCATCGGGAATTCCCAGCCCAAGCTCGAATGTGGACCGCCGCGGTTGTCATGCAGCACCCAGCGCCCCAGCACCTCGCGCAGATGCCGCTCCGTTAAATGGAACTCAGAAACCCAAACACTCACGGCGAATGGCGCCCACCAAGCATTCGCAACAGGAATTCACCTGTGGCGCCCGAACCTGCGTTCCGAGGACCGTCGGCCCCATCGCGTCCAACGTGCGATCCGTACCCTCCGAGCTGCACGATTGCGACCCGGTCTTCGAACACGGCGGCGTTCGCGGCGGCATGTACCGTCGCACCGTTCGGGGCGAGACGTCAATTCTCAGCTTCACGAGGAGTTCCGCGGCGATCCGTCCCTCACCCCAGGTCCGATTGGCGGCGGCTATCTCCGCGATCAACTGCCGCAGATGGGCAGGGATTCGCGGACGTACTGCCACGTGTGATTCCACCGCCAGAGCGGTCAAACGCCCTGGCGATGCCAGCGAATCAGCGTGTCGGGCTCGCCGATCACCAGCACTGGACGCCAGTCGACCAATCGCGACAACGCGAACGGCGTCGGTGCGGGTCGCATCGTCTGCGCGCCTGGGTTTCGCGTGCCGTTCGAGTACAGTGCCAACTGCTCGTGCAGAAACAAGTTCTCGGGCGGCAAGATTCGCAGGCAATCGCGGATGAGTGAACCGAAGAGCCGGACGTTCGCAAGAATTTTCACAAGGGTTCGAACGACGCGGTGATTGGCGGGTCGGCCCGTGCCACGCGAGAGTACCCGAGGACGTCCGATACGCTATCGGTCAGCCGGCCGAACGATTCCGAAATCAGCCGGAATGTGCGCGGGCGGTCCTTTTGCGGACCATACGATATCAGCTCACTTCACAAATGCGGCAATAATGTCCCGAATCCCCGTCGATCTTAAGCCGGGACATAATGCGTTCGGGCAGTCCTATAAGAATCCACAGCATTCAGCGTGAGGCGTGACGAATGGAGAACACGAAGCCCCGCGTAACGATTCACATGGCGGCGAGTCTCGACGGCTTCATCGCTCGAAAAGACGGAAGCGTGGATTGGCTGGAGACCTCAGACCACTACGAAGGCGGGGACACTATGCCGCGGGAGTTCGTCGAGGCGTTTCTCAAAACGATCGACTGCTACGTCATGGGTTCGCGAACCTATGAAACCGCATTGAATTTCGAGGCCAAGGGACTGGGGTGGTCGTACGGCGACAAGCCGACGTTCGTCCTCACTAGTCGCGAGCTGCAGAAAACCAGGGACACCGTTGAGTTCTACTCGGGCGATCTCGCGCTCTTGGTAGGCGGGAGATTGAAGCCGACCTTCCGAAGCATCTGGTTTGTGGGAGGCGGTGAAGTATCCAGTGAATGCCTCCGCCTGGGACTGGCCGACGAAATTCGCTATTCGATCATGCCCATCGCGATTGGTGACGGAATCTCGTTCTTCAAGGGGCTCGACAAGGATGTTGCGCTGCACCTTGTCGAGGTGAAGGCGTACGTGACCGGCATGGTGGCGCTTCGCTACGAGGTGCAGCGGTAGGCTGCAGTACCGATACTATGTTGATCAACGAAATTGCTGGGTTCGCGCCCATGCCGAAGAGCCAGCGACGGGGATGGCGACGTCATGACGATTGGCGTGGCCCGAAGGGACCGAACCGCGAGGCGGAGTTCCTGCGTCGCGGGGTCTGACGCAAAAGCCATTGAACCAGAGTCACCGCAGGATCCTCTGAAGGGTGCCTACCGTCTAGTTGTTGCGAAGGACGTCGGCTGGATCGATGTGCGCGGCTCGGGAAGCCGGAACCCAACTGGCGACCACCGCCACAGCAACAAGGATCCCTACCGTCCCGAGTAGCGTTTGCGGGTCGCGCGCGTCCAAGCCGAACAGCAAGGTGCCGACGAATTTCGACGCCCAGAAGCTCGCTACGACGCCCACGGCGATTCCCATGCCGACGAGCGACACTGCACGGACAAGCACCGCACGCGACACGTCGGCACTCGTTGAACCGAGCGCCATCCGAATCGCAATTTCCACGCGACGGCGTGCGACACCGTATCCGGTGATGCCGTAAAGGCCGAGGCCTGCCAGAACCACCGCCAGCACCCCGAGAAAGCCTGACAGCATGGCAACCAGCCGCTCCTGGGTTACTGAAGCATCGACTTGGTCCGTCAACAGGCGGAACCCAAATACCAAGTCGACGTCGGCCGTCGCGAGCCGTGCAGCGATACTGCGGACCAGCAGCATTGGCGATCCACTGGCGGCCCGCACGCTGACCACGCCGTCGCTGAAGGGCGGCAGGCCAAGATCCATCTGACTCATTGGCGCGTATTGGGCGGCTTCGTCAGCGTTGCGCTGTGAGTTGTAAACCAAATTGGGGACGACGCCGATCACGGTCTTTTCAACCAGAGTCGTGCGGCCCTGTTCGAAGACGACGGTTGCACCGATCGGGTTCCTATCGGCGAGGAATTTGTTGACGAACGCTTCGTTCACAATGATGACGCCGGGCGAGTCCCTCGTCTCGCTGTCTGTAAAATCACGGCCTGCCGTGATCGGCGTGCCATAAGTCGCGAACCACCCTGGCGTCACGAAGTTGACGTAGGCGTTCCGTGGACCCAGACGTGCGATACCCAGATCGCCCGACGTCGATGATCCGGGGACGTGGACGATCGTCACCAGGCCAATACCCCCGCCCGGCGCCACGGCAGATGCCCCTGCAGAGGCGACGCCAGGAAGACCGGACACGTCGCGTGCGAGCCGCGTGACGAATGCGATCTTGTCAGCAGGTGTTTTCTGCGAACGCGGAACTTTCACGTTCATCAGCAGGACTCGACCGCTGTCGAACCCCAGCGGCACATTCGCAAGTTTCTGGAACGTGCGGACGAACAGTCCGGCCGCGAACACGATCACGACAGAGACCGCGACCTGCGCGACCACCAGCCCATTCGACAGCCGCACGCTGTCGGCACGAACCGACGCTCGCCCTTGCTCCTTCAAGGCGTCACCCGGCGCAACGCGGGTCGCATGAATGGCTGGAAGCACACCGAACAGCGTCGTGGTGACGCCCGTCGCGATCAATGTGAACGCCCACACCCGCCAGTCCAGCCGCAGATCCACATAGACGTGGTTTAGGGCGGTGGAGAGGCGCGAGACGATCAGGTAGCTGCTCGACCGGGCGAAGATGAGGCCTGCGAGTGCTCCGGACGCTGAGACGAGCAGGCTTTCAACAACCCACGCACGAACCAACTGCCAGCGTGACGCCCCCAATGCGATCCGCACGGCCAGTTCTTGTCGTCGCGCAATCCCACGTGCGAGCTGGAGATTGGCGATGTTTGCGCAGGCGATCAGCAAGACGAGCACCACGATCCCGAAGATGATGAGGAGCGGCTGTTCATATCGTCGCAGTCGCGAGATCCCGGTTCCGGCAGGGAGGACGACAAAGGGATCTTTCAGGAACTCCGACTTGAACATTGGGGGGTAGCTCGGCGGCATGGCTGCGGCGCGCACCTGTGGTTGAATGCCGCGCAGCATGGCGGTCGCCGTGGCAGGCGACTGGCCCGGCTTCAGGCGGCCGAGCACCGTCAGGGCCGAGAATGGCCGGTCTCGATTAAAGAAGCGGCTGTCAGTCCCGCGAACCTGTGCCTCCGCGTGCAGCGGGACGGCGATGTCGAATGTCCGACCCACTTCTGCCCCGAAGAACCCGGGTGGGGCCACGCCCACAACGGCGAAGGGCAAGTGTTCAACGGTCAGCGACGATCCAATTGCGTTGGCAGCTCCTGCGAAATGCCGCTGCCAGAAGTCATAGCTGATGACGGCGACCGGTTGCGCGCCGCCTGCGTCGTCAGCAGCGCCAATCGTGCGGCCAAGGAGCGTGGGCACACCGAGGGTCGCGAAGTAGTCGCCGCTGACCCACAGCGCATCAACCGACTGTTCCTCACCGCCTTGCGGTGCGAGGTTCAACCGTTCTCCCCACCAAGCGCACATGCTGTCAAACGGTTGGGCGTGTGCCCGGAACTCCTCCCAGACGGGATACATCCACTGTTCGGTGAATCCCCGTTCGGTCCCGCGCGTGTCCGACATCACCGCGAGGCGCTCCGGTGCAGCGACCGGCAGAGGACGAACCAAGAGGACGTCGATCAGCGAAAAGATCGACGTGTTCGCACCTATCCCGAGCGCCAGCGACAGGACGGCGACGACGGTGACGAGGGGCGTGGCGAGGAGCGAGCGAACCGCGAGACGGAGATCCTGCATGCCGCCTCCGAGATTCGGGTATTTAATCACAGTGCTCGGCGCGGGGAGGTGATGACCACGAGCGTTTGGTTCGTGTCACCGCAGCCGCAGACCGCTCAGTGGCGAGACTGTCGGATCCAATCGCTCATCGCCGGTGTTCAATCGCACGTGCAATCGCGTCGCTCATGACGACAGCTCGGCCGTCTCCGGCCGCGACCGCGAGGTGTCATCACCCAGGACCTCCGGCGAGTACTGGGACTGATCGACTCGCTGGTGCTGCACCTCGCGACGGAGATCACGTCCTTGTTATCGTTGCGTTCACGTCGTCGCTTGGGCGCACCTCCTGATCAATGCCAAGCAGCCGACCGCCGCCGGCATCGACAAATGCGATCCGGGCGTCCTCGTGCCGTCGCCGCGCCTCGCGCACGACCGCTTGAAAATCATCCCGAGCACGCAAACGATCGAGCCACATGTGCCGCTGCAGGGTTTCGAGTGGAAAGAAGCCTCGTTGAACCGCACCGGCAAGAACCTCGACAGCGCGATCGTCGAAATTGAAAAACGCGAACAGTAGAGCCGTATAGAAGTGAAACTCCGGATCCGGGAACGTGGCCAGTACGCGATCGGCGGCGGCTCTCGCTCGTTCGTAGTCGCCGGCCAACAAAGCGTCGGTCGCTTCATTGCCGCCATACCGTTGACTCTCGATCGCCATTCTGGCGCGCGCGTCAGGATGCCCGGCGCACAGCAAGGCAATGCCCCCAAGATTGCCTGGCTGCCAGTGGCGTTCGGATTCGTCGGCCGCTTTCACGTACTCACCAGCCATGAAGTACGTGTGCGTGACGCTAGTCCTCACGTTCGGGTCGAGGCGCCGGGCACGGTCGTGTGCCGCAAACGACGCCGACAACAGACCGCAATACCGGCACGCAGAAACTAGCGCCACGAATGGGTCCGGATCCGCGCTACGCATCGCGGCACGACGAACGAGTCGAGCCATCGCTTCCTGAGCGCGTCCGAGATCGAGCTCGAGCTGCGCGTAATAACTATCCGCGATGGTCAAGTCAGG
>JBPYEE010000507.1:0-3461 GCA_051985095.1 Vicinamibacterales bacterium
GTGGGCGACGACGTGCCGACGGGCATCGCGCAGCTCGGCGTGACTGTCCGGCTGTTGACGACGGAGGACCTCGCCTCGGCCGACCTGACGCGCTTTGATGCCATCGTCACCGGCACGCGCGCGTACGGCGTCCGCAGCGATCTCAGAACGTACAACCGGCGCTTACTGGACTACGTGCGGGACGGCGGAAACCTGATCGTGCTGTACAACACGCCGGGCGAGTTCGACCCCCGTCTGTTCGCGCCCTATCCGGCCGAGCTTCCGCGCGACGCCGAAGAAGTGTCTGAGGAGGATGCCCCGGTCGCAATCCTTGCGCCCTCACGGCCGGAGCTGGCGAGTCCGAACCGGATCACGATGGCGGACTTCGACGGCTGGATCGAACAGCGGGGCTCGAAGTTCTTCAGCCGGTGGGACGCGGCGTACACGCCGATGATCGAAAGCCACGATCGCGGGCAGGCGCCGCAGCGCGGCGGCTGGCTCACCGCGCCGTATGGAAAGGGACGCTACACCTACTTCGCCTACGCCCTCCATCGCCAGCTGCCGTTCGGCGTACCCGGCGCCTACCGCATCCTCGCCAATCTACTGACGCCACTTCGTCAGTAGCGCCTCGCGATCGAGCTTCTGGCCGAACAAGTACACGTTCGCGATGCTGCGCGTGTTGCGGATGTCGTCGAGCGGATTCCGGTCGAGCACGATGAAGTCGGCGCGCTTCCCCGGGGCGAGGACGCCCGTGTCGGACAGTCCCAGAAGCTCGGCGGGTCGCGACGTGGCGGCGACAATCGCGTCG
This sequence comes from Vicinamibacterales bacterium, assembly GCA_051985095.1. GTDB lineage: Bacteria > Acidobacteriota > Vicinamibacteria > Vicinamibacterales > CAVVIG01 > Gp6-AA45. Next base: position 788 of record JBPYEE010000507.1, read on the forward strand.
GCGGGGGACAGGCCGAACTGCACCCATCGCGCGATTTCATGGTGATCGGCTGATCCGAACGTGTAACCGGACGAAATGCCGGCGTCGGTGCCGAGGACCAGCCGGGCGCCGGCGGCGATCATGCTCGAGAAGTTCGATTTCAGCATCGCTTCGCGCGCCTCGTAGTTCGAGGGCCGCGGGCCGCAGCTGGGCGCGAGCGGACGCGGCTCGGTCGTCGCACGAATCTTCGCGACGACCGCGGCCGGCAGCTCCTGATCGACGAATGGGTCGCGGTCGCAAACCTCGGTCCGATCGCCCAGACCGATCACCGTCGTCCAGTACGGCTTCTTCTCTTTGAGCAGCGCGATGAGCTCGTCGTCGATCTTCTCGTTCTGGACCGTATGCACCAGCACATCGATCCCGGCACGGACCACCGCTTTCTGATCCGGCAGCGTGGTCGCATGCGCGTGCACCTTCATGCGGTGGGCGTGCGCTTCCGCAATGATGGCCTGGTACACCTCGGGCGTCATCTTCGGATACGTCCCGCGGCGATCGTCGACCCAGATTTTCACATTCTCGAGATTGCTGGCTGCCATCGAGCGAACGGCGGCCCGGGCCTGCTCGGGTGTCGACACCTCGTAGACGGCGTGCAGGGCCTGTGTGCCCTTCAGGAGCACGGCGTCAGGTCCGCCGCCGGGCGGCGCCATGCCGGGCATGAAGAAAAACCGGGAGGCGGGCGCAAATTTGCCGGCCTGCTGGTCGCGACGAAACTGAATCGACGCCTCGGTCGGGCTGCTCCCGACTGACTGCGTCGCGCCGACGCCGTACACCGCTTCCCGCTGCAGGTGATCGAGGACATTTGCGGGCGTGTAATTCTCGGCACCCCAGCTCGTGTAGCCCTCGTAGCCGATGTGAACGTGGATGTTGACCATCGCCGGCATCACGGTCTTCCCGGAGAGGTCCACATGCGTGGCGGCCGGGGGCACGGCGATGGCGCCTCGCGTGCCGAGGGCCGTAATCCGGCCGCCCTGCACGACCACGACACCGCGTTCAACGGGGGGGCGCGCATCGCCGAGGATAAACCGCGCGCCTTCGTACGCAACGGGGCCGGACGTCGCCGCTGACTGGCCCGAGACCACCGAGAAGACGCCGACAACGAGCGCCAGCGCGCCGGCCGCGATTTTGATGCGATCCACCGAGCAACCTCCGGTGATATTCTGCGCCGCACGAACAGGAGATGATCATGAAAAAATTGCTCGTCTTCGCCGTTGTGCTCGCGGCCCTGAGCTTCGCCACGTTCGAGGCGCAAACGGCCGATCCCTACGCGAACAACGCGCAGCCCGGCACGACCCAGTTTCCGCTTGCCGCGGCAGCCGGCAAGGACAGCAACGCGCGCATGGTGGCACCGACGGGAGCGGTGAACCAGGGGGCGTTCAATCCGGCGACCTGGAAGTACGGCGGTTTCTTCAACCCGCCGGCGAACTCGAAGATCTGGAATCCGGTGAAACTGAAGATGATGCGCGGCGAAAGAGTGACGGGCGGCACCCTGTTCAGCGCGACCGATCCGGCCACGTACTGTGCGATGGCGAACGCCGGCTACGACTTCATTTGGACGGAGATGCAGCACAACGATCGCGACTGGTCGGCCGTGGCGCGCATGTGGCGCGCGTGCCCGTACGCCAAGGCGGTGCCCGGCGTTCGCGTCGCCTATACCGACGAACGCGAGATCCAGCACGCCCTGGATGCGGGGGCCCTCGTCATGGTGGTGCCGACGGTCGACTCCACGCAGGAGGCGATCGAAGCGCGCAACTGGACCTACTTTCCGCCGCTCGGCCGGCGCAGCAACGGCGGCGGCCAGGCCTTCGACGCCGCGATGTGGGGCAACGTGCCCGGCGGGTACCGGAACACCATCAACGACAACGTCGTGCTGATTGAAATGATCGAGACGCTCGAAGGGCTGAAGGACGCCGACGAGATCGCGAAGGTGCCGGGCGTCACGGCGGTGTTCGCCGCGAGCGGCGATCTGGGGAATTTCTCCGGGTTCCGCCAGGGATCGCCTGACTACGAACGCGCCATCAACATCGTGCACGACGCCGCCATCAAAGCCGGCGTGCGGCTGTGCGGTCCGCTGGCGTGGCGCGACCGCCCCGACTTCACCTGCTTCCAGGCGGGCAGCGAAACGCTTGCGATTTCGCGCGGCGCCGCCGCGGAACTCGGTCCGCTCGCCAATACCCAGGTGAAGCCGGAAGTCGGCCCCTTCGCAACTCGGTAGTCAGGGTGACGTGGGCACGCGATGCGGTGCCCACGTCCTCAACGGGATCGGGTCGAGCCGGGCAGGTCAGTGCTGCGTGGAGGCGCCGCGCCGGTCGGCGAGCATCTTCCGGATTTGAGTCGCCCCGTTGTTCACGGTGATTTCCGCCAGATCCTTGCCGATCTCTTTCGTCGACGGCCGGGGATCGCCCGTCACGCCGTTGTTCACACGCGGGGCGGCATTCGGGTCCTGTCCCCGGCGGCCTCCCCCGCCGCCCCGCTGCGGCGTCTCGCCGCGCATGCGCGCATCGTGCGCTGCCTTCCACTGCTCCGGCGTCTGACCGGTCGGATCGAACTGGACGCTCTTATAGGTCGGCCGCACGTACACGCCTTCGACCGGCTGCATCCACAGCATCTCGGAGGTCTCCATCATCGCGCCGTGACC
>JBPYEE010000508.1:0-4141 GCA_051985095.1 Vicinamibacterales bacterium
TTGACCGTCGCGAATCCCTGCAATTCGAAGGTGACGGTATACTCGGTACCGGGCGGAAGAGCGGGGATGCGATATTTGCCTTCCGCATCTGTGACAACGACGCGCGAGCCCATGAGAGCGGGTCCACTCGCGGTCACACTCACGCCAGGGAGCAAGCCCTGCGTTTGGTCCGTGACTGTGCCGATAATCGTGCCACCACCCTGCGCGCTCGCGGGCCGTGACACGAGAAGCAGCGATCCGATGACGATCACACATGAGAGCAGACGACACAGAACCCTCATTGACACTCTCTTCTCCAACGGGTGTTGACCTTAACAGCCGCCGTCACTGCACGCGAAACGAGTCGCCGACGACGAGCACACGAGCCATACGCATCCCTCCGCTCGCTACACGCGCAGGACTTCAGCCTGCGAGGACGGCGACGCGTGCCCATCGCGGGGCAGACGGCATTGACCAGGACCGCTGGCCAGAAGGTCTTTCCTCACGGACGGCTCCTTGGCACGGACTCTCGGTTGTTGTCGGGTCCGTCAGAACTCGGAACGACTCTCCAATTTGGCATCGCGCACCGGCTAATGACAGGAGCACCAGGCCTCAACCCTAAGCAGGGTTGCGCCGCGGTTTATTACTGCGTCGCTTTCTTTTCCCCGCGAACGACGTTGAGGGCCAGTTTATTCACCTCATCGATGATCTTGGCGTATGCACGAGTCATTGCCTCAAGACCAGTCCATGGCACCGTCTCCGGGGTTTCCTGATCGGTGTGGAAGTAATGATTGAACTCGCTGGTGGCTACTCCTGGGGCAAATTGAAACGTACGGCCAAGGTCGCCAAGTGGCGGCCTCACGTTGGGTTCGCGATACATCGGCGCACCAAATTCACGAAACGCCTTCGTCGCGATCGCCTGCAGTTCCGGATGTTCGGGTCCACCCGCGTACCATTGTTGCGCCATGAAGGTGTTCGCCCGCGCGAGGCCTCGATTTTCTTCGTATCGCGGGCGCACGTAGCTCGCCACCGTTGACGGATGCTCACAATTGATCACGAGCGCAGCCTTCGCAAACAGCGTGTCCTTATGGTCGGCGATCCACCGTCCACCGACCGCGGCGCCCTGACCGGTATTGTGGTGGCCGTCGAGGCCGATGAAAGTAATTGTGCGCTTGCGCTGCGCCCGCGGAATCTTCCCGAAGTACTCCGCCAGACCGATCATCGTTGCGACGCCTCCGGCGTTGTCCCCCGACGCGTCGAACCAACCGTCGCGATGCGCAGTGATATAAATCGTCTCATCAGTCGCGCCAGGCAGCGTTCCCCAGACGAGTGCGGTCTTCAGATTGGGCACGCGCTGCACCTCGAGCGACACCTTCACGTGCGCCGGCTGGCGTGGTGGAGCCGACGCGATCAAGTCACGCATCGCGTACCCATCGTCACTGCCGATCGTGAACGTGGGCGCGGTGGTTCCAGACGGGTACTCTTGGAACCGCATGTTGCCGGGTAGCATGTCAACCGACAGGATCGCCCTCGCGCCTTTCGCATCGGCACGCTTGGGCGCTTGTTCTGGCTTTAGCCCGATCATGGAGAAGACGATGGCCGCCTTTCCTTTGACGTCTTTGCCGACAAAGTCAGGGTCACTGCCCAAGCCGACGTAAACGGCTTCAAGATCGAGTCCGCCCGGCGGTGTCGGGTTCGCTCCGTAGTACGGCTGTGCGGAATCAAGCGACAGCGCCTTTCCGCCACTGGTGACACCGACGCTCCATGTCTGGGGCATCCACTGGGGCTCGAGATCTAGAGACTGAATCCGGACGTCGCTCAAGCCAGCCGATCTGAATTTCGTAGCGAGCCACTCGGCGCTCTCGTGATCGGACGACGTCCCGATAATTCGTCCCCAAAACTTCGGATGGCCCTGATCGCGATACCGGCGGGCAATCTCAGCCTGTTCGACGACATACTGATGCAAGTGCCGGCCGTCGATCGCGCCATAGGCCCGATCGTTGGCGGGCAGCGGCCACTCCAAATAGTCCTCTGCGGCGACGGAGACGCCGACAGGTCGCGACCCGGGAGGGATCTGCGCCGGTTGCTGAGCGCGCAGCATTGAACCGGTCGGGATGAGCGCGAGCGTCACAACCGACGCTGTCAGGACGGGCAGGCGGTACCGCATCATTTTGTCTTCTCCCTATCGCGTCGACGTCTTCGGGAGATCGGGAGTGCATTGGAGATCCCCCGATGCCTGTCAACCGTAGACGTGCCTCTTTCAGAACGTGAACCGTGCCCCAACGCGCGCGATGCGAGGTGTGGTAATCACGGTCGGCCGCAAAAACGTCGTGCCATAGCTCTGCGTGACATTTTGTGTCGCGTTCGTGTTGAAGATGTTGTAGACGTCAGCAAACACGCTGAATTTGGAGTCTCCGAGCTTCGGCAGCTTGGCACTGAACACTTTCTCCGTCCGCAGGTCGAGGATGCTGATGTTGTCGGTGCGCAGTGTGTTCGTCGGTGCCGCGAGGACCGACACCGCCGAGTTGAAATTCAGCGGCGTCGTGAAGGTCGGACCAAACGGTATACCCGCTTGATGGCGGAGCATGGGCGTGAGGCGAATGCCCGCGATCACGTCGACAGTCGCCGACACGCGCGCCGACCAGATTGCGTTCGGGTTGCGTCCATCCACCGTGTTGATGAGCGCATTCGGCGTCACCGCGGTCGTTGTCGTGTTACCGAGCGCGACCGGTCCGTTGCGGTTCCATGTCTCAGCAAAACTCGCCAGCAGCGACCAGCGGCCGACTTGACGACGGTTCGCGGTCACCTCCCAGGTGTAGTAGTCGCTATCTTCAAGAGAGGTGTTCTCAAATACTTGTACCGGCGGCAGACCGATGTATGCCGGATCGAGGTTGTACCCGGTCAGTGATGGTCCGTCGTCCGCAGTGCCGATCTTGCCGTCCGGCCCGGGGTTTCTGATGGTGACCGGGACATCAAACGCGCTAAACGGCAGGTTGGTGTTGATCACCGATCGGCCCTGTCGCCAGGCATTCCACACAAATCCGGTGCGGACCCCAAAGTTCGCGGCCACTTCGCGCTCGACATAGGCGAGCGCCTGACGGGAGTACGTGTTCTGCAGGTTCGGATCGACCGTGATCGCTTGCGAAAAGTCGGGACGCGCGCCAGTGGTCGAAACGAGCCGACCAAGCTGGCCGGGCCCGCCATAGATCGGCAGCCCCTGCGCATTCAGCACCGGGTTTGGATCGCTCCAGACGTAGGTGGAGTAGTTCGTCGATGGATTCGGGTTGTACTGGTTGGCGAAACTAGGGAAAGGGTTTTGCCAGTACTGGCCGTAGTTCGCCTTGACGAGCGTCTTGCCGTCGCTCGTCAGCGCATAGACGATGCCGAGGCGCGGCCCAAGGTTGTTCCAAGTCGCCCCGGTGATTTCTGGGAATTGGTGCCCGGTGGGACCGACTTGTGCCGGCACGTACGACCGGTAATGATCGAGTCGCAGACCAAGGTTCAGCGTTAGCCGGCCGTTGAGTCTCCACGAGTCTTGCGCGTATGCAGAGACAGCGTTCTGCCGGTTTAACGTGTTCGCCGGGGATTGATAGACCTGCACCTGGCTCGGCAAGCCGTTGTTGATGACCAGAAGCAGGTTACCTGGGACGGTGTAGTTGATGTTCAGAATGTCGTGCATGAACTCGCCACCGAATTTGAAGTTATGAGTGCCGACCCAACCCTCCTTGAGGAAGGTCATCGAACCATTGAGCTGGGGTCGATCATCATTCGTATGGTTGGTGGCGGCTGATCCATAGAAGCGATTCGCGCCGACATCCTGGTAGCGAATGTTCGTTCCACGGCCGTTGTACTGCGCACGATCGAACCAGTCGCCCGCGCGCAGTTCGAGCACGGCCTTTGTGCCCAGAATGGCCTCGTAGCCGACCTTGTATACGCCTACCGGATAGATCTCGTCCTGAGTGGCGTCGGCAGTCACGATTTGCGGGTTGTAGGAGACAGGATAGTCGCTCTGCAATTTGGTCCCTCGGGAGTAGTACCCGTTCAGCCGATTGTTCTGATTCAGGAGATACGTACCTTTGATGCTGCGCACCGGCACGTCCGTCTGCTGCACGTCATCGAGGAGCTGCGGGTACCGTGCAGCAAGATGCGGTCGCCGGTAGGC
>JBPYEE010000509.1:0-3275 GCA_051985095.1 Vicinamibacterales bacterium
GCACGCTCGGGTCCGTGAGGGGAGGGGACGGCGCGGCTATGGTGCCCCTAAACGGGCACGCAACCGGAAACGGCGGACACGGCCAAGGGAAGCCTACGGCCGCGACCGGTCCTCTCCTACTCGGAGCTCGTCAACTGACCTGGAGCTTCAGCGACCGGCCGGAACCCTTCCGCTACGTGATCCGGGATCGGGACCAGAAGTTCACCGACAAGTTTGACGAGGTGTTTCGCAGCGCCGGGTGCGAGATTGTTCGGACGCCATTTCGCGCCCCGCAGGCAAACGGGGTGCCGGAGCGCTTTGTACGTACCGTTCGGTCCGAGTGTCTCGACTGGCTGCTGATCTTGAATGAACAACATATCAGGCAAGTCCTGGCCGTCTTCGTCGCCCATTACGAGGGTCACCGGCCTCACCGAGCGCTGGGCCTCAAGCCGCCTCACCCGACACGTTCCTCAGTTGTGCCGCCGCTCGAGCAGGACGAGATTCGTGTCGAACGTCGCGATCGTCTCGGTGGATTGCTTCACGAGTACGTTCCGGCGGCGTGACGAGGTTTTCGCACCCAACAGGTTGTACGTCCTGTTCTTCATCGAAATCGGCAGCCGTCGCGTGCGGCTGGCGGGCTGTACGGCGCATCCGGATGCGGAATGGGTTACGCAGCAAGCGCGCCAGGTCGCCTGGACGCTCGGCGAGCGCAACGAGCCCGTCCGGTTTCTGATTCGCGACCACGACGCCAAGTTCCCGAGCGGCTTCGACGCGGTGTTCGAAAGCCAGAATACACGGATTATTCGGACGCCGATTCGGGTCCCGGAGGCGAACAGAATTGCCGAACGGTTCGTACGAACGGCCCGATCCGAATGTTTGGACTGGTTGTTGATCACGAACGCGCGACATCTCCAGCGCGCCTTAACGGTTTTCGTCGATCATTACAACCGCTGGCGGTCTCACCGCAGCCTGGGTCTGCAGCCACCAAACGGGGCGACCGCCGATTGAGCGCTGGGCTGGCACGGAACCCATGGCAGTGAAACGCCGAGATCGTCTCGGTGGGTTACCGCATGAGTATCAGCGCGCCGATTGAAAGAAGGATCCGAGTATTTGCACCCCACAGGCCTCGCGCACGCTCTCCTGAGCGGCGACGTCTGCAATCGGACGCAGCAACGCGAAGCTCCGACGCTCGCCGTTGACGGCGTACTGCCGAGCAGAAATCTTCCCGCGACCATCAGGCTGCTCAAAGGAGCATCATCGCCAAGGCCCAAAGCGATAGGCCGCGGCAACTCTGGCAGCGATTTGAATGGATCGGCCGCCCAGTTGATCGTTTTGATGGCGAGGCTGGCGTTTCCATCGGGCCAGGATAGGATCAGCAACACCGCGGCGGTACAAGGAGTCGCCATTGTGCGCGATTTGGTTGCCACACGAGTTCAGCAGCGACTATACTCACTGCTCGCCCAACGGCTAAACTGTCGGTTTTTTCGGATACGCAAATCGACATCTCGAAACGATCTGAGCGAACCGTCGGTCGATCTCGACGACCACGACTAACCGCCTGAGCGTTCGAGTCTGCACAGAGAGTCGGAAAGCCGCACTGAAATCGTTCATAGGCTTCGTCACGAGTGGAGGTCCATCATGAAGCGAACTGTTGGCGTGTTTGCGGTCATCATCAGCGGCGCGCTCGCGTTTGCTGTATGGCAGCAGAGTACTATTGAGGCTCAGGGGCGCGGCAACCCGGCCGCACAGGCGGCTGCAGCGGAAGCGAGAGCCAAGCAGGAGGCGCTTGAGAAAGCGACGCCGCAGCTGCAGTTCACCGAAGAAATACTGCCGCTTGTCATGCCAAACAACACGATGGGGGAAACCGAAGGTGTGTCGATGAACTCGAAGGGACACCTGTTCGTGTACTCGCGCACCGGGAAGGGTGGAATGGCGCGCGGCGGGACGGCCGCGGAGCTGTTCGAGTTCGATCAGAACTATAAGTTCGTCAAGCAGTGGGTGCCGGATCAGTACGGCGCGTCGTTCGCGCATGCCGTTCGCGTCGACAAGTACGACAACGTCTGGATCGTCGATGAGGGGTCCAGCATGGTGATCAAGATGGACCCGAACGGCGTCGTCAAGATGAATCTCGGCCGCAAACCGGAAGCCATCGATTACCTTGAGCGATTCCTCGAGCGCGGCGAGAAGGACACGGAACGTTATCCGAATGGTGGCGTAGGGACATTCGGCCGCCCAACCGACGTGGCGTGGGACACGCAGGACAACATTTACATCAGCGACGGCTACACTAATTCGCGGTTTGTCAAGCTCTCGAAGGATGGCACTTGGCAGAAGGCGATCGGAACACACGGCAACGGTCCGGACCAGTTCAGTACGCCTCATGGCATCGCCTCGGACGGACAGCTGGTGTACGTCGCGGATCGCGGTAACAACCGCATTCAGATCTACGACGGCGCCACCATGAACTTCAAAACGAGTTACACGGGCGTCGGCGCGCCGTGGAGCGTCCAGGTCGTTGGCAGGTATGTCTACAGCGGTGACGGCACCGGCAAGATCTACCGTCTCGACAAGGGCACCGGCAAGCTGCTCGGCTGGTTCCAGATCGGGATGGGCCAGGGCCAGACAGGATGTATCATCCACTCGCTCCACGCCGTATCGGAAAACGTCTTGATCAAGGGCTCCTGCTCCGAGTGGAACGCGGAGAAGATCACGATCAAGGGGACTGGCGCGACTCATTAGATTGAAAGTAGAAATCAGAGGTCAGAAGTCTGAAGGGTGGCCTTCAGGCTTCTGACTTCCCGACTTGTCCCTCGCCAATATTCCGACGGCGTCGTGTGCGAAAACTCCGCCGACATCGGATTGCGCGATATTTAGCGGATCGCCGCCGTTCGCGATGGGCTGCGCGTCAGGAAACTCGGCCCACCGCCAACCGACGATGTCGAATCCTTGATTTGGGGCCAGCCCCTCGGGCACGCTCTCGCCATGGATCCGTTGCCCCCGCCGTTCGCCTTCTTCTGTCTGCTGTTTGCCGGTTGGGTCAATCGACAGCAGCAGGCGTCATCGAGTACCTGCTTGAGGAGAACCGGGTGCTTCGAGCGGCGCAGCCATTCCGACGACTACGCCTCACCGACGACCAGCGTCGCCGCCTCGCGGTGAAAGGCCACGTGGTCGGCCGGCGCCGGTTGGCGTCCATCGCCGGTATCGTGACACCGGACACTATTTTGCGGTGGTATCGCCGGCTTGTGGCCAAGAAATACGACGGCTCGAAGACGCGACGCCCCGGTCGGCCGTGCACG